>DQTF01000252.1 GCA_015662935.1 Crocinitomicaceae bacterium
AATATCTCCAGCATTTGGTGCTTCAATATCGAAGTCAATGGCAGGTTTGGTTAATGACTCACTCAATTTAAGATAACATAGCACTTGTTGATGCGAACCGGAACCTTGCGCAAGTGTATTGTTGGTAATTGCCGCAATATTTGCATTCACACGGTAGAATGTCCTTAAATCTAAAATTGCATCGTACGGATCTCCTGTCCAATTGATTGTGCCTCCTTCTTCAATGTAAAATTTCTGACGAACTGGTCCCATCGCAAAATCATAAACTCCATTTTTGACAGAGAAGATACCGTTCATTGTGATATCACCGATATTGTTGACATCAATGTCAATATTACCAGAACCTTTTGCAGTAATTATATCTCCCAATTCTTCGTCAAAAATAAGTTTAATGACCGCATTTTCATTGATGTCAAAATTTAAATTTAAATCAACTCCTGTAAAATCAAATTTTGGATCAATAGCAACTTCAGTAGTGTCTTTGTTCTCGTCTATGAATACGATAAAATTCTCGTCATCAATTTCTCCGACACCGTACATTGGAATGTTAATGAGTGTTTTCTTTGCTGATTTTAAATCAACGGTAATTTCTAGGTTGTCGGTATATCCAAATATATTTACTATTCCTGTTGCATATGCAGTTCCGTAATATGGATCGCCAGGAACATGTTCCGTTTCCAGGACTAAGAATTCTTCAAGAGGAAGGGGAACCCAAGGATTATCAGGATCTTTATTAATGGCATCTTCTTCTAAATCGAAAAGTAAGTCAAAGTTAAAGTCAGCAAAATTATCGTGGTAAACAGAACCTATAATTTTACCTGCGTTTCCTATTTCATCAAAAATTGGCAATCCATTAATATAGAATCCATACTTATCGACTTCTATTGGACCTTCAATTCCAAAGCTAGTTCCAAGGATTTCTATTTTTGCAGAACCACCATTCAATTGAACAATACCTGCAAGTTCTGGTTCGTTAGGAGAGCCTGAAACTTTGATCGTACCATTTAGCAGCCCTCCAATTTCAGAAACTAAATCAGGACTAAAAAAAGCGTTGGCAAATTGAATGTCAGTTTGATTAAAAAACAGGTTGAAATCTAAGTTTTCAGACTCTCTTAATGGATAATAATCACCGATGAAGTTGAATGTTTGTAAATCTCTGTATAACAGGTCTCCTTGTAAAGCAATACTTTCGTTATTCTTTATCCATGTAGATTCTAAATTAATATCTCCAACGAGTTGGTCCTTTACAAAAAGCTCCTTTATTTTTGCTTCACCGACATATTGCATATTACTATAAGGATTCGATATATATCCTTTAGCATTTAAATCACCCGAAAAATTGACACCTCCTAAAAGTTCAGAAATCTCATCAAGAATTACATTTTTGATATCAAAATTCAGATGTTGATTATCATTCTTAGACACACTTCCATTGATTTTTATTTCTTGATTACCTCTAGAGAATATAAAGTCATCAACAGAGATGGTGTCATTTGCAATACTAAAATTAGATAGGTTTTCAACCTCCCATTTCAGTTCTTTGATACTAATATATGAAGGTTCTAGAATAAAATCATAATGCGACCAATCTGAAATCTCTGTTTCCCAAATAATAGATGATTCATTAATGGTATGTTGTCCCCATGATAGATTAGAATTAAGAATATCATCATTCCCCCTCCCTTTAAAGTAAACATCAGAGAAATAGACTGAATCATCAATTTGCACTTCATTAATATGATATGCGGCAACGATATTTGTGGTGTCCATTACCTGATGCAAATCAAGGTTATTGAAAAGAATTGTTTTGTATTGAATCCAATCTGATTTTAAATCAACCAAGAAATTTGCTTCATTCTCAAGGAAATGTCCATTAATCGTAGTTTCCGGAGCAACCTTAAGCTCTGGTAAAAAGATGGATAAAAAGTTGGTAGGATCTTTAATGTTAAAGTTGAAGTGGAAATTATCAGTGCTGTGATTCACGTAGTTGTTTTTAGCACCGGATTTAAATTCTAGTGCCGGAAATATTTTAGAGAAGTTATGTTTGAAATCTTCAATGATGTTATTGTAGTCAAATTTCCCTTTTAATTCTGCATCCATGATTTCAGAATTTAGTGTAAATAAATCTTCTTTCAGTCCTCTATCGATATCAATATTTAAAGAAGGAAGTGTAACGACTTTATCTCCTTCTTTGTAAGAGAATGAATTCATTCTAATGTTACCTTGAAAGTTATTTGGATTGGTTCCTGTTAAGTCAATTTTTAAAGCCGAACTCAAAGATGATGGAATTTTAGTGAAATTTAATTTATCCATCAGTGCATCCTGAACTATTACAGAAAAATCGAGGTGTAATTCTTTACTAAAATCAACAATTCCATCATACGTCAATGCGATATTGTCATCTTTAACGTCAATTTTTCCTTCAAAAGAATTATTAATTAATTGACCTTCAATGATGTTGATGTTATTGTAAGCATAACCTAAATAGTCAAATCGATTCACATCGCCTTCAATAGAATTAAAGTGAATTTTTGAAGGAGAAAAAGCTTCGCCGGATAGGAAGAAAACTCCATCAACCTTTCCTAATTCATTCTGACCAATAAATTCCCCAAGGTCAAAGTTTTCAATTTTTACATCGTATTCACTAGCAGAAGATTTTTCAAATAGGAATGAATTATTTCTTTCATTATGCGAGAATATAATTCCATTGTCCATTCTTACCGAACCTAAATTTGTATTGATATTTTTAGAAGCAATGACAAACTGGGAGTAGAAGCCATCTAGACTCGTATGGTTCACTTCAAAGAATCCTAATTTTTGAATTTTTTTATCGATAGATATGTACTCACTACCATAACTATCAGGCATTTTTATAGATTGTAATTCTGCTAAATCAATGTATGCATAATCAATCTTCTCTTGATAGAATCCCGATTTTAAATCTCTATAATCTGGAATATTTATGGTGCCTGAAAAATTAGTATTCTCTCGAATCTTTAACTCAATATTTTTCAAGCGTAAATTTTTAACTTCTTTTTGTACAAGTGAAGAGAAACGAACCGTATCATTCATTCCTTTTAGAATAGGAGCGAAGTAGGCAACCTCAGAAAGTGATACGATACTGTTGTTGATTCTTGCGTCAAATTGAACTTTATCCACAAATTGTTTAAAATCTGGAAATTCATTTGAGAGCATATTAAATCTTGGTGCATAAATGATGGAACCAGGAGTGATGATGTGTAAATCTGTTAAGAACACTCCATCTTTAGAAACCTTTGCTTGTGCATTCAATTTGTCTAGAATGAAGCCTGATTTTTCTACTAACGAAACAGAAGTGATTGTTCCAGAGTATTCATTGTTGTCAATGAGAATGTCATCAACAACTGCATTGATTTTTTTTCCTACTAAATGAAAGTAATCAACACCGTAATCTTTTTTTGGATAGCGAGCATCGTCGTATTTAAAAGTTGTTTCTGAAAGGATTACTTTTTTTACTTTAAGTGTGATGTTTGATTTTTTCTTCTTTGATTTAAATCGTTCTTTGATAAACTGGTAATTAAAAAGACCTTCTTGATTTCTTTTGAGGTGAATTGTTCCTTCGTTTAATTCAACCTCTCCAATTTCAAATTTCTTATCAGCTAAATTGTAGTCTGTGATTGTAGCGAACAAAGTTTTTACAGCAAATAATGTGTCATTGGCTTCATCTTTCATTAAGAATCCATTCAATGCTATTTCATTGGGGAACAAAACATCGATCTTGTCAATTTTGACTTCTACGTTTAATTCTTTTGAAAGATAATCAGTCGCTTTTTTAGCTAGATAGGTTTGTACAGGAGAAGTTCTAATTAAAAAGACAAATAAAATCGACAGTATTAAAATCCATTCTAGGGTGATGCCTAGAATTCGTCCTGATATTTTCATTAATTTTGCCATTCTTTACAAACATAAACATTGTGCGCCAAAAAGAAACAATAATTCTCGGTATTGAATCATCTTGTGACGATACTTCTGCTGCAATACTCAAAAATGACACCATTTTGTCAAATGTAATCGCTGGACAAGATGTTCACAAAGAATACGGTGGAGTAGTGCCAGAATTAGCAAGCCGGGCACATTTGCAGAATATCATTCCTGTGGTTGATGCTGCTATTAGTCAAGCAGGAATTAAAAAAGAAGACATTGATGCGATTGCTTTCACAAAAGGCCCTGGTTTATTAGGATCGTTGGTGGTTGGGACTTCTTTTGCAAAAACATTTGCACTAGCAATGGATATTCCTCTGTTAGATGTAAATCACATGTACGGACATGTTTTGGCACATTTCATTAAAGACGGTGATAAAGCAATGCCAAAATTCCCATTTCTTTGCTTAACAGTTTCTGGAGGACATACGCAGATTGTTTTAATAAAGAATCATTTAGAAATGGAAATTATTGGATCTACTATTGATGATGCTGCAGGAGAAGCTTTTGATAAGGCTGCAAAGATGTTAGGTTTTCCATATCCAGGAGGACCGCTAATTGATAAGTATGCTAAAGATGGCGACGCGACTCAATTTCAATTTGCAAAACCTCGGGTTCCTGATTATAATTTTAGTTTCAGTGGATTGAAAACATCTATTCTATATTTTTTGCAAAAACAAGAGAAAGAAAACCCCGATTTTATTCAAGAGAATTTAGCCGACCTTTGTGCGTCCATTCAAAAAACGATTGTCGATGTTTTAATGAAGCAATTGGAAAGAGTTGCCAATGATTTGTCCATCAAAGAAATTGCGATCGCAGGTGGTGTTTCTGCAAATTCAGAATTGCGTAGTCGAATTTTGAAAAGAAAAGAAAACATGGGGTGGAATGTGTATGTCCCTCGTTTTGAATACTGTACAGATAATGCTGCAATGATTGCTATCACTGGAAAATTTATGCTAGCTCAAGAATTGTTTACCGATCAAAAGGTTACTGCTCAAGCTAGGATTCCATTTTCCAAATAAATGAGATCCGTCTAAAAAGCTTGCAAAACCGATTTATTAGTTGTACATTCTCCCTGAATTAAAAATTAGTACTATGCAAGCTTCTATAAAACCAACTCTCGTAGAGAAAGAAATTATTAGTTCATTACCTTTTAAAGCAGACTTAAAAGTAGAACAACATCCTAAGCTTTCTGAGCAAATTAAGAAGGCAACCAAACTCGGTAATTCTTACCGTAGAAAAGTTTCTATTTTATTTAAGGATGATCACGGCTTAAAACGTGTTGATACAACAATTTGGGCAAATGGTGAAAAATACATTTGTTTGAAGGGAGGTGTATGGATTCCAATTGAGAGAATTGTTGAAGTTAGAGCATAATTTAATTCTGGACCTTGTTGGGAATCCAATGTTAATTGAATAAAATTTACGTTTTTTAGTTTCTTATATGTATGTTTGTTCTAAGGATATCGTCTTAGGAGTTACGATGGTAATTGGCCTTGTTTTTTTGGCAATTTAGCCTGAGATTATATAAGAAAGAAACTAAAATATGAAAAAATCATTTTTGATCATCATGCTGACTGCTATAGTTAGCTTTTTTTATGCAAACAATTTAAGTGCTCAACTTGAATTCCCAGAAGACAAAGTAAGTTGGAACTTCACAGTTGTTCAAGACGGTGAAAACGCAACGATTATCGGAACAATCACAATGGTTGAACATTGGCACATTTATGCAGCTAAACTACCAGCCGATTCTTATTTAATAGCATCTGATGTTGTTCTTAAAAAGTCAACTAATTATAAAACACTAGGAGGAGTCATTGAACCAAAGCCTCATTTTGAACACGATGATTTAGCAGATGAAGATTTATTTTATCACTCAAACACCATCAAACTCAAAAGAAAAATTAAAGTTCTTTCGGAAAAAGACTTCACATTGAAAGGTGTGTTCTCCTTTCAAACATGTGATGATACACATTGCTTGCCGCCACATGAAGCTGATTTTGAAGTGAAGATTAAAGGGGTTGCTAAGGAGGTTGATGTAGAAGGTTCTGCAAATGATTTTAGTTTAGTTTCTGGAGATGAAACTACAGATAAGAATGGGAATTCATTTGTTAAGGTTAATAATGAATGGTTTCAAGTGCCAGCAGGAAATAGTTCGGAATTCTATAAAAAATATTTAAGTCTTGGAGGGAAACATGAAGAATAAAATTATCATATTATTTGTTGCACTGATTGGTTTTAGTGCATTTGGGTTTACAGCAGGTATGAGTTCTGTAGATGCTAAAGAGTTATTAACATTGGTTAATACTGAAAAAGATTTAACGGATGGATTAGCTTTGATTGAGAATAGCGATAATATTGTAGAACTTAGTTCAGACAAAGAAATCATACAACTTGCAAAATCATTATCCGAAAAATATAATCTTGCTATTCCAGATTGGATGATTGTTTCTAATAGTACGGAAGCAGTTAATGAAACGGTTTCTAAATCTAATGTTGATAACTCAGGAAAGACTAAAGAAGAGTCTAAGTCTCTTTGGATAATTTTCTTTTTGTCATTTGCTGCTGGATTTGCTGCTTTGCTCACACCTTGCGTTTTTCCAATGATACCAATGACAGTAAGTTTCTTTACGAAACAAAGTAAATCAAAAGCAGAGGGTATTAGAAATGCCATCATTTTTGGGATTTCTATCATTGTTATTTTTACACTTCTTGGAACTGTTGTTACATGGGCTTTTGGTTCTGATGCTCTGAACGCAATGTCAACGAATGTTTGGTTCAATTTAGTGTTCTTTGTGTTACTTATTGTTTTTGCTGTTTCATTTTTAGGTGCTTTCGAAATAAGATTACCAAATTCTTGGTTAAATAAGGCAGATAGTAAAGCCGATAAAGGTGGGTTAATTGGTATCTTCTTTATGGCATTAGCATTGGCATTAGTTTCGTTTTCATGTACTGGTCCAATAGTAGGTTCTTTATTAGTTCAGTCAGCAACGCTTGGGGGAATTGCTCCAGCATTGGGGATGTTTGGTTTTTCTCTTGCTCTTGCATTACCTTTTACTTTATTTGCAGCTTTTCCAGGATGGATGAATTCTTTACCTAAATCTGGAGGCTGGTTAAATACTGTTAAAGTGGTTCTTGGTTTTTTAGAATTAGCTTTAGCGTTTAAATTTCTTTCTAATGCGGATTTGGTTGTTCAAGGACATTATCTTGAAAGAGAAATGTTTCTAGCAATTTGGATAGGGATATTTGGTGTCCTTGCGATTTACTTATTTGGGAAAATCACTTTACCTCACGATGATAAAGTTGAACGACTCTCAGTAGGACGTGCATTATTTGGAACTGTTGTTGTCATTTTTGTGATCTACTTGATTCCGGGATTATGGGGAGCCCCATTAAAATTAATTAGTGGTTTTCCACCACCAATGTCTTATAGTGAATCTCCATCTGGTTTCGGAGGTGGAGGAGGAAGTATTTCCCATTCTTCTGCAGAAGTGAGTGAAGATATGCATCGAGGAGAACATGGAATTATGCTTTTTCATGATTATGATAAAGGTATTGCTTATGCGAATAAAATTGGGAAACCAGTACTTCTAGATTTTACTGGGTATGCATGTGTAAATTGCCGTAGAATGGAGTCTAATGTTTGGGGAGACCCTACTGTTTTAAATATTTTAAAGGATGAAGTGGTAATGATTTCTTTGTATGTTGATGATAAAACTGAATTGCCAATTGAAGAACAAAAAACGGTTCAAGTAACGGAGGATATTACTCGTGAATTGGAAACGTATGGCAACAAATGGAGTCATATCCAAGCAACTAGGTACCAAACAAATTCTCAACCTTATTATAGAATGTTAGGTCCAGAAAATGAAGACTTAACGAATGGTTCTGCTGATTATCAAAACCATGGTAATCCAGAAGCTTTCAAAAAATGGTTAGATGAAGGTCTTAAATTGTTCAAAGAGGCAAAATAAACTCTTTCTTTTCATTCTAAAAATCCTTCTTTTACAAGAGGGATTTTTTAATTTTACTCCATGAACAATTTTCTCATCACTCCGATAGAATACCTCAAAGGTGTTGGTCCTCAAAAGGCCGAGTTGCTGAAGAAAGAATTGCGCATTTTTAACTTCAAAGATTTATTAGAATATTACCCGTTCAGGTACATTGATAAATCGAAGTACAATAAGATTTCTGAGCTAACTTCATTAAATGGATATGCGCAGATTAAAGGGAGAATTGTTGGTTTGCTAGAATCAGGTGTTGGAAGAAATAAACGACTTACGGCAAAATTTCAAGATGATACTGGAATGATAGACCTTGTTTGGTTCAAAGGGGCAAGTTGGATTAAAAATTCGTTAAAAATCAATGAAGAAATTCAAATTTACGGAAGAGCAACCAATTATAAAGGTCGTTGGAATATTACACATCCAGAGATGTCAAGTGTAAGTAAATCGACTGGTTTTCAACCTGTTTATTCAAGTACTGAAACCTTAAATAGAGTAGGATTAAACTCCAAAGGAATCGAAAAAGTGATGCAAGTTTTATTAGAACAATTAAAAGGACAAATTGAAGAATTACTTCCTCCCAAAATCATCGCAGAACATCGTCTTTTAGGCAGAGAAGAAGCTATCTTGAAAATTCATAAACCGCAGTCAGAATCGGATGCTAGAAATGCAAGCTTGCGCCTGAAGTTTGAAGAATTGTTCTTTCTACAATTGGAATTAATCGTTCGAAAAAAAATAACCTTGCAAAAATCAAAAGGATTTATTTTTGACAAAGTAGGAGATGCCTTTACTGATTTTTACGAACATCATATTCCTTTTGAATTAACTGGAGCACAGAAAAGAGTACTGAAAGAAATACGAAAAGATTTTGCGACTGGGCATCACATGAATCGACTGTTGCAAGGAGATGTTGGTTCTGGAAAAACATTGGTTGCACTACTTTCCATTCTCTTAGCGATTGGGAACGATTACCAAGCTGCGTTAATTGCACCAACAGAGATTTTAGCAACACAGCATTTTGAATCCATCAGTGAAATGCTGAAGGGGATGAATATCAAAGTTGAACTTTTAACAGGCTCAGTGAAGAAGAAGGCAAGAATTCCCATTCATGAAGGATTGCTTTCTGGAGAAATTAAAATTCTCATAGGAACACACGCTTTGCTAGAAGATACGGTTCAATTTAAGAATTTAGGACTAGTTGTGATTGATGAACAACATCGTTTTGGAGTAGCACAACGAGCAAAGATGTGGAAAAAGAATACTATTCCTCCGCATGTGTTGATTATGACAGCAACTCCTATCCCAAGAACGTTGGCAATGACATTTTATGGAGATTTGGATGTTTCTATAATTGATGAAATGCCACCTGGGAGAAAAAACATTATTACGATGCATAAGTACGATGCAAGTCGGTTACGATTGTTTGGCTTTCTCAAAGAAGAAATTGCAAAAGGCAGACAGGTTTACATTGTTTATCCGTTGATTATGGAATCAGAAACGCTTGATTTCAATAATCTAATGGATGGTTACGAAGCTATTTCTAGGAGTTTCCCGAAACCCAACTATCATGTGAGTATTGTGCATGGAAAAATGAAACCTGAAGACAAAGAGTTTGAAATGAACCGCTTTGTGAAAGGTGAAACGCAAATCATGGTTGCGACCACTGTAATTGAAGTTGGTGTCAATGTTCCAAATGCTTCTGTTATGGTGATTGAGAGTGCAGAACGATTTGGTTTGTCTCAGTTGCATCAGTTGAGAGGTCGTGTTGGTAGAGGAGGAGAGCAATCTTATTGCATCTTAATGACGGGTGATGAAGTCGGAAAAGACAGCCTGAAAAGAATGCAAACAATGGTGCGTACCAACGATGGTTTTGAAATATCAGAGGTTGATTTACAACTACGAGGACCTGGAGATTTAATGGGAACGCAACAAAGTGGTTTGCTCGATTTGAAAATTGCCAACCTTGCAAAAGATGGAGGGCTAGTTGTTTTGGCAAGAGATTCTGCAAAAGCATTATTAGCAGATGATCCGACGATTGAGAAAGAAGAAAATAAAGGTATTCGATCAGTTTTGAGTGATTTATTACGTTCTCGACCTAATTGGGGGAGGATAGCTTAGTTAATTGAGAATTGTGAGATGATATTTGTCAAATGTTTCGATTGAATTATTGTTAGCACGAAGTTTGTATCTTTATCAAAAAAAAACAAACAAAATTCTATGCGTACTTTATTATTTCTTTTCACTTTCACATCAAGTTTGTCATTTGGTCAGTTAATCAGTGGTTCACTGATGGAGGAAAGAAGACCTATTCTTGATAAACCTGCCTACATTATTGAAGGAAGAGTAGATGGATGGGTTAAGTACGAATTAGCTGTTGACAGAAAAGGGAAGGTGACAAGTGCAAGACTAGTCGAGACTAATCTAAAAGACACACCTGCGAAAATAGATACAAAGAACTACGTGAAGACCTTTCGATTTAAACCAGGGAGTTATTACCCAAAGTTTAATCACGTTGTCGTGAAAATAACAATGATGGCAGGGAGAGACTAGTTTCTTTTGAGATGGAGTAGGTCTATCATTTCTTCTATTTGCTCTTCATCACCTAATTCATAATTTGTATAGGTTTGTTTTTTAACTTGTTGATATAGTCTAAATAAGTAAAACCAAATGGCATTTTCTTCAATGATGTTATTCCTATAGGCTTCATAAAACATCGGAAAGTAGTTCATCTTCATTTCTATTAGATTTGGAAAATTGGCTGCGCTAGCATGATGAAATATAAGTTGAGGTGTATAACAAGCCATATCACCATGCTTTATGTTTGGATTTTTGAACACATCAAGATATTCTTTTGTTTTGCTAAACAGAATGCTGTCTGTTAGACGCAGCTTCTTCCAAAAGACATTATATTCCTTACTTTTTTTTTCTAGCTGTTCATCAGCAAGTAACCATTCCTCTCGAATTTCTTGATCGGCGATATAAATAGTATTCAAAAAGTCAACTTGTTCATCTGTATCTGATAAAGAAATCATACTTGTATTGATAACAATATCTAATAAAGAGTCGATTTTCTTTTGAGAAAATACAATATTGCAAGCAAAAATCAGAATTAGCATTAAATGAAACTTCATAGAATTATTTATAAATAGAATACGCCCGTGTAAAATAGTTACATGGGCGTATATATTTTCTTGTGAGTTTATTATTTAATTACTTCAATTTTCTCCGTCGATATGCTGTTTTTTAAAGCTACTTTAATAAAATAAGTCCCAGCGTTAAGCTTTGAAACATTTATCAGAGTTGAATAATCTACCACTTCCTTAGAATAGACTTCTTGTCCATTGATATCGATTAAGACTATCTTAGCATTACTAATATTGAGGGATTCGTCAATTTTGACAGTTACGATCTCATTTGAGGGATTTGGAGCTATTTCAAAAGATACTTGCCCATCAATTTCATTGATTCCTAAAATAATTGTTTTGTTTCTAAATACACTAACCCCTTTGGTTGTTGAAGAAGATAAAACATCATTATCTCCATCTGCATCTTCATCAAATATTTTCAATCCAGAAGTTTGATTTTGAGGAGATATGGTATCCATTACAAAGTTTAATCCTCCTGTGTTTCTAAAAAGTAGAATACCACCAGAACCAACGTCTCCAGTTACAATATCAATGTCGCCATCATTGTCCATGTCCTTTGCTCTAATTACAGAAGCTCCATATGCAGAGCCTAATGTGTGAAAAATAGTTTTTGTAAAGTAATTAGAACCGTTGTTTAACCAATAAGCAAATTGACCATTAACAATATTTGCTGTTAAGAAATCTAAATCACTATCCCCATCTATATCAATAGGGAAAACATCATAAGCAGGGGATGCATTAACACCAGAAGACGTGAAGTTTCCACCGCCATTATTAGTGAATAATTTTACTTGTCCTGAACCTGTTTGTTCATCGATCCCTGTAACCATAAAATCTTGTAAACCATTATTATCGACATCAAAAAGTCTGATTTTAGTTGGCATTAAGAATGTAGAGGTTATTGGATTGTTTACAAAGTTTAATCCTCCTATTTGTTGAAGAATTCGGACTGAGTTAGTAGATGTTTCAATATAAATTAGATCGACTAAATTGTCATTGTTAAAGTCACCAAATTGAACATCTGCTACAGTTCCATTGATAGCGATGTGTTTTTTTGTAAAGTTATATAAGCCTTGATTTTCAAAAATAAATATTGTGTCCAGTGTTCCAGTACAAACAATATCTAGATCGTTATCATTGTCTATATCAAATACTTTAATTCTGCTATTTGGGTTTTGAAATTGATCTACTGTAATTAGATTATAAGAAGGAATTCCGTTAACAAACAACTTTTCCTTGATCAACAATTCTGAAAGAGGACCACTAGCAAATTGCTCAGAAATGTAAACAAAGTCAATGTCACCATCTCCATCCATATCTCCGGAATTAGAACTTTGACTTGAGACATTATAGAGTACTTCTTCCGCAAATGTTTGTCCAAATGAAACAGATGAAATAATTAAACTTATTAGAATTGTTATAGTTTTCATAGTAGTTAATTTTAGTCTAAATTACTAATAATAATGGATTAAACAAGATTTTTTGTTAACAATAGATTTTATCAACTATGACTTTGTACTTTTCCATTATTTTCTTTCTCTTTAATTTTAGTGTTGGAGTCAATTCTCCACCTTCAATAGAGAGTTCATTCTCTAATAATTCAATGCATTTTAATCTCTCCCAGTTTCCAAAACCGTTATTAAATTCTTCCACTTCTTCTTCAATTCTTGCTTTTATTTTAGGGTTTCCAATCAATGATTTATTTGATCCATCACCAATGTCAATTCCTTTTCTTTTAGCCCATTCTTTTAGAAAGTCGTAAGAGGGGACTATCAAAGCTGAAGGGAATTTTTGTCCTTCTCCAATCACCATTATTTGTTCAATAAAGCGTGACTCTTTAAACTTGTTTTCCATTGCTTGGGGAACAATGTATTTTCCCCCAGATGTTTTGAAAATTTCTTTCTTTCTATCAGTAATTTTTAAAAATTTACCTTCGATAAATTCTCCAATATCACCTGTATGCAGCCAGCCTTCTTTGATTGTTTCTGACGTAGCTTCAGGTAGGTTGTAATACCCCATCATCACATTTGGTCCTTTTACTAGTATTTCTCCATCATCTGCTATTTTCACCTCAACGCCATCAATAAGTGCACCTACCGTTCCAATTCGGATTCCCTTTGAAAAAGAATTCACAGAACATACCGGAGAAGTTTCTGATAAACCATAGCCTTCTAGTATTGGCAATCCTGCAGCTAAGAATATCCTCGCTAAACGAGGTTGTAGCGCTGCGGAACCGGAAGCAATCGCTCTAACCTTTCCTCCAAGTGCTTCTTGCCATTTAGAGAAAATTAATTTGCGCGCAATTTTTAATTTAAAATTATACATTGCACTTCTGTTTACTGGATCGTATTGTTCTGCAAGTTCAACTGCCCAAAAGAAAAGTTTACGCTTAATCCCCGTTAAATCATCTCCTTTTGCCATGATTTTATCGAATACTTTCTCTAATAATCTTGGTACTGCTGTAAAAACTTCTGGTTTTACTTCTCTGATATTATCACCGATAGTTTCCATTGATTCTGCGAAATGAATAGAGCATCCAATGTGCATATATAAGTAGTGCAACATTCTTTCATATACATGACAAACAGGCAAAAAGCTTAAGACATTTGAGTCCTTGTCTGCAGGAATAGTTTCAATAGTTGCTTCTACATTTGACAATAAATTCCTATGAGAAAGCATAACACCTTTTGGATTTCCAGTCGTTCCAGAAGTGTAAATAATTGTCGCTAAATCTTCATGTTTTGGGATTTTCATTCTAGCATGAACATCGGTTTCTGGTATATCTTTCCCTAATTCTACAAGAGCAGACATGTGTTTCTCACCAGAAACTTCTTCCATGGTAAAGACATTTTCTAACTGAGCAAGTTTTTCTCTAATATGAGATATTTTATCAGTTAATTCTTTATCTTGAAGAACAACGGTCTTTATTCCTGCATCGTTGAAAATGTATTCGTAATCACTTTCTGAAATATTAGGGTAGAAAGGAACGACTATTCCTCCAATTTGTTGGATAGCAATATCCATTACATTCCATTCGTACCGAGTTCCGGAAACAATACCGACATTCTCTCCAGGCTGGATATCTAAAGCCAATAAGCCTTTAGATATATCCATTACATCATTTAAGAAATTCTGCGTTGATACTCCTATCCATTTTCCGTCTGTTTTTGTGACAAACATATTGTCATTTGGATGGTTTTTAAGTTGGTAATGAGGAATATCAAAAAGTCTTTTAGCTTCAATCATTTTTGTAGTATTTGTTACAATACGAATATAGGAAAATTCTGCTAAAAACAATAAAAATAAATATTCATCGAAAGGTAGTGAATGTTTATTGAGAATACCATTACGGTAATCGAAAGGATATATATATATAACTGAGTAAAATTCTTCGGATATTACTGTAACAAAACAAGGTCGTTATTTGTTTTAACTGTAACTGATCTATACAAAATAAATTTGAAAAGACGAGAGTATAATATCATTGTAAGAGAACATTCCAATAATTTATTTGGATATGCTATTAAGTTTCTTCACAATCGTGAGGACGCAAAAGATATTGTACAGGATGTATTTGAGAAACTTTGGGTAAATAGAAGAAAGGTGGAGGCTGACAAAGCAAAATCGTGGATGTTTACTACTGCGCATAACGCAATGATTAATTTCTCAAATAGAAAAGGACGTATTCAATTAACTGAAGAAATGGGTAAATACGATGAAGGAGTCTCTCCTTGTTGTGTTACTGATTCTAACCAAGTTGTTGAAAGAGCGGTGAGTATTTTACCACCAGTTCAAAAAAGCGTTATTTTATTACGGGACCTAGAAGGCTATTCTTATAAAGAAATAGGAGTGATTCTAGATTTGACGGATTCTCAAGTTAAAGTTTATTTGTTTAGAGGCAGAAAAAAAATTAAAAAGCAGTTAAAAGGAATGATTGAACTTGTATGAGTGGTCCATCGTTTTCAAATATAGATCTTTGGTTATTTGAATTGTCAGAAGACAATTTGAATTCTACACAAGTGGAACAGTTAGAGCTATTTTTGCTTCAAAACCCTGATGTGGATGTTGATAGGGATGTTTGGAATATGGCCAAAATTACTCCTGCTAAAGAAGTTTTTCCAAATAAAGAAGAGTTAGAACGTAAAAGAAAACCAATTGCTTGGTTCAACATAACTAGTGCTGCTTCTATTGCTTTATTAATAGGGGCTAGTCTTTTTTCTTCAAATGATACTGCTTCAATTGTTTCTTCTTTAGACAGTCGTTCACAACTCATAACTAAGGTTCAGCAACAAGATATTGTTATTGATGAAATGCAAAAAGAGATTGATGAATTGAAGAAGTTGAAAGCTGAATTAGGTGTAAATAAAGTTGATGGAATTGATAAGGTTACTAATGCAACTATAGTAAAGGGTAATAATTCATCAAGAAAGAATAAATCAAATTTCAGTAATGAATCGGTAGGGGCTATTGTTGTTAACAACAGCAGTCCTTCAATTGTGAAGACCTCTTCCATTTCTAATGTTAAAGGAAATAATAATCGTATCACTTCTTTTCATAATTTAAG
>DQTF01000091.1 GCA_015662935.1 Crocinitomicaceae bacterium
ATAGAAAACACTCAGTATTAAATTACAAAACAATAAAGGAATTTGAATTATAAATCACAAACATGCTGCGTACTTAACTCAGTGTCTAGAATTATATTGCAAGTCCATCCTTGATTTCTACAAACAAAAGAACTTGAATCTACCTGCATTGATTTTTTTGAAATGATAATTCTTAATTAAAAAAATGAGCGAAAAGAAAAAAATAAAATCAGTATTCATTGAAGGACCAATCAGTCCGGATAAAATTGCAACGTCTATTGCGCATCATCAAGTAAAGACCAACATCGGTGCTCATGATATATTTTTAGGACAAGTACGTGCTGACAATATAGAAGGTCATGAAGTTATAGCGATTGATTATTCTGCATACGAAGAAATGGCTAACAAAGAGTTTCATGCCATTCGTGAAGAAGCATTTTCTAAATTTGATTTGACATGCATGCACATCTATCATAGCATTGGCCGTGTTAAAAGTGGTGAAATTTGCTTATTTGTTTTTACATCTTCTGCTCACAGAAAAGATGCGATGGATGCATGCCGATTTTTAGTGGAAGAAATTAAAGCAAAAGTGCCCGTTTTTGGAAAAGAGGTTTTTGAAGACGAAACTTTTGTTTGGAAAGAGAATAAGTAATTCTAATTGAAGAGAAATCAAAAAATACCGCTTCTTGGTACCGACCACTTCATGTTGGCTTTAGAAGCTAATGATACTTCTATCGGTACTTCTGGAAATAGCTGTCGATACATTCTTGAATTGGATGGAGAATTTAATTCAGAACGGTTTAAAAAACTTTTGCAAGAGAATGAATTAGCTCGTTGGTTAACGCGTTTTTCTCTTCCAAAGAAAATGGTACACACCAAGAACTGGACAGAAGGAAAAGAGAATTTAATTCAAGTTTCTACAATTCACAGTGATGAGTTGGTTCCCAAAGAAATTATTGCCGCTCCAATTCCAAAAGAAAATGCTCCTCTCTTCTACTTTCATTATGTGATTGGCAAAAATGTGAACCGTTTGATATTCTCTTGGCATCATTTATTAATGGATGCATACGGAGCAACTTTGTTTCTAAAAAATTTAGAAACGCCCATTAAAGTCCAAACCACAAATCAAGAGAAATCGCCTTTTTCACTCACTGTTTTTAAGCAACTTTTTCAGGCGAAACGCTTCATTGACAAAACATCAACTGGCGATATTGAAACAATTGAGTCTTCATTCTCCGAAACAGTAAAGCAGAATTACAAAGTACTTTCGTTTTCAAAAAACGAAACGCAAATAATTGAAAACAAATCAATTAACAACGGTTCTAAATTTGGACCCAGCAGTTATTTCTTAGCCTGTTCTGCTAAAATTGTAGCCGATAAAATTGAGCAATCTGGAAAGTTGCCCAAAGATTTTTGGATTCCTGTTCCTCAAAACAGCCGTAAAAGAGGTGCGAAATGGCCAGTGATTGGAAACCATCTTTCTTTTCTATTCTACAGAATTAAAAAGGAGTATTATAAAGACAAGAAAGCACTTACTGTTGTTATCAATGAACAGATGATGCAACAGATACGCGCTAAAAACCCACAAGCGTATGCTCATTTATTAAATTACTTGCGACACATACCTACATGGATTTATGCCAAACTCATCAAAGGGCCAAATGGAAAGTCTTTATCTAGTTTTTTATTTACAGTCGCAGGAGAACATCCGAAAAATTTTCAAAGCTTAAACGGATGTAAAATCAAAAATGCTTTGAGTATTCCACCGAATACTTATCCACCAGGTTTGACTTTTGCTTTTACGCGCTTTGAAGATTGTATTCAAATAGCCATTCCTTACTACGAACACCTATTCAATGAGGAAGAAATACAGGATTTGCTGACAGATTTGCGAAAGGAATTGTTAACCTGATTACCTATTCAGTTGGGCAATTATCACTAAATCTTTCTTTTTTTGTTCACCATCAATGCCTTTTCGATCAGTATAAATAATTTCAAAACCGTATTGCACCAACGCACTTGAAATATATGCGAATTCATGATAGTAAGTGAAAAGGATCTTCTCTCCTGTGCTTGAAGTTGCATAGTTGGAATTTGCATAATTATCCTCCATGAAACTTATGTAAAGAAGCCCACCTTTATTTAAACGATTAGAACAGTTTTTAAGAAAATCAATTGTTTCTTCTTTAGAAAGATAAGGAAGTCCAAAATCGTTGACAATTCCGTCGTAACTATATTGAAGCTCATTAATTCTACGCATATCAAACAGAGAAAATTGAGCCTTATGATTATTCTTTTGAGCTAATTTTATCATGTTCTTAGATAAGTCAGATGCATCAACTTGGAAACCTGGACGTTTATCGAGCAGGAATTGTGTGATATTACCAGGTCCACATGCTAATTCTAGAATCTTAGGTTGACTAATACTTAATTCATCACAAAACTTATTTAAGGACACTTTATAAGAACTAACGTCCATATATTTCTCTTCATACCCAATTGCTTTATCATTGAAAACACGAACGGCTTGTTTATTTTTATCCATTCTCTTTATTCTTAGGTAAGAAACTAGATATCACGATTCCTCCAACTGTAAAACCAATAAAGAACAGAAAACCAACACCAAAAGTTGAGTAATTGGCTGTAATAATTTCCATAGCTTCATCTGCATTTTCAAGGTGTTCTAATTGCGAAGAAATAATTCCTTTAAATCCAAGAAAACTCATAAAAATGGCAACAACAAATACATCTGCCATAGACCATTTTCCTGATTTGAATGCGAAGAAGCTGATGAATCTATTCACAGATATCTCTTTCTTAAATACAATGGCAATAGAGGAACCCAATTTGAGCAAAGGAAATAAAATACTGAATAAGAAGACCAATACAGCAACTAATATAGATTGAAAAGTTCCAGATGCAAACAACATTCTAACGACTTCATAAATGCTCTTGCTCTTGTAAAAAATCAATTGATTAGAAAAATTGATATTCTCTCCCATTAAAGAAAAGGTAAAATGTTCGATGCGCACATCTATTTCCATCATAGGGGTAATTAAAGCGACAATTAACAATATAAAAACCAAAGAAATCAATAGGATATAATCCATTCTTGCAAGTACTGAAATTTTAAATGACAATGCTAAAAAGGCAAGAATAACACTCCCTAACACAAGAATGGTTTTCCATTGAGTTGTAGTGTTCAATATATTGATTTTATCTTCAATAACCGAATAGCATTCTTCAACATTCTCCGCTTTGTACTTAGTAAGAATGGAGTTGAATTCTTCTAGTTTTTCATTTCCAAAAGTTGCATCTGACTGCTTATTCAACTCACTTAAAATCAAGTCTTTTAATCCATTTTGTGCACTCTGTGACTCTACAAAAACCATTATCGTATCAGTAAACCTTGGCAATTTATCTTCAACATCAAAAGCGCTAATCGCTGTTCGAACACCTATTGATTTAATTCTTGGTAAAATAGAACCAAAAAAAGAATTATCGCTGGCAGCTTCCACTTCTTCATCAAGTCCAACAACAAATGTATGCAACAACTCCTCAAGCAAACCATTGATTTGTTCACGCATGTACTCTTTACTTTCTCCAGATAATTGAAAATCAATTACCTTCTTCTCAATGACACTAGAAATATGCTCTTTCCATTTTCCAATACTGAATAATCCGTGCTTAATATCTTGAATTTCAGATACATCATTAACGTATCCGCTCCTTTCTGCAGAATCAATGATGATACTAACAGAAAAGAATAGCACAATCGCAAGTAATAATATACTTGCATATCTCCTTATTCTATTATCGGTTTGATTAG
>DQTF01000145.1 GCA_015662935.1 Crocinitomicaceae bacterium
ATGCATTTTAACACATCCTTCTCTCTTCTTGACAAGGTCGGAAAAGGAACTAACGATTTCTTATGCGTATTCGCTACGCTATTGATGACAATTTCATTCACCGTATCATCCAGATACATTTTACCCTTGTAAACTGTATGAATTGCTTCCACCACCTCATCTTGTCCTGCATTTTTTAGCACATAACCTTTCGCTCCATTACTCAATATCAGTTTTATTAAACTCCCCTCTTTGTGCATTGACACTGCAATAATTTTCAACTTTGGTTGTTCTTTTAGCAACTTCTTACAGGTATCAATTCCATTCATTTCAGGCATATTGATATCGAGTAGAATAATGTCTGCTTTCTGCTTAGCTAAAGCGTCAATTCCTTCTTGTCCAGAATTAGCCGTTCCTACCACTTCAATTCCTTCTTGATTTTGCAAGAGCAACTTTAGACCTTCAATGACCATTTGATGATCGTCAATTATAAATACTTTTATCATAGCGGAATGTTTATTGTTACTGAAGATCCCGTTCCTTCTTGTGCATCCCAATGGATGGTTCCATTTAAAAATTCGACGCGACTGTTGATGCTTTCTAAACCTATCCCCTCTTTTTTGATTGCTTCCTCGTAATTAAATCCAACACCATCATCTTCTACAAGAATGATTAATTGTTGCTCACGACTGAGCATTTGCACTAAGATTGACTTTGCATTTGCATGTTTTTTACAATTGGAAATCAGTTCTTGTAGCAATCTAAACACTACTATTTTCTTTGTGTCTTCAATGTTTTCAGGTACGTTTGAAATTTCAAGTGTCATTTGATAACCTTCCGTAGTTAATTGTTCTCCAAGATCTTCAACTGCTCCAACAAGCCCGGAAATACTGAGAGAATGTGGCATCATATTATGCGAAATCCTTCTCACCTCAATACATGCCTCATCAATCAAGTCGGTTGTTTTTTTTGTCAATTCTAATTCTTTAATATCATCGCATTGATTTGTCATAGAAGAAAAATGTGTTTTCACAGAACTCAGCAACCCTCCTAAACTATCGTGTAGATCCTTTGCTATCCTCAATCTTTCTTTTTCTTGTCCTTCTACCATACTGCTCAAAGCCGTCACTTTATTTCGATGATTTAATTCTTCAATTTTCTTATTCGAAATTTCATTTTTTTGTTCCGTAATAATTTTTTGGTACTTCATTCTCTTTCTCAAAAGAACAAACCCGGTAATTAATGCAAGTCCTATCAAAGCTAAACCAAAAAGCCATTGATTTTTCTCTTTAATCTCCAGTTTTTGTTCTGCAATTTCACGTTCTTTTTTTTCATTTTGAAATTGCCCTTCCAACTCATAAACGGTCTCGTCACGTTGTTTTTCTTTGATTTCTTCATATAAGGTCAAGTATTCATCTCTTAACTCAAGTGCTTTTTGATATTCTCCAATCATTCTATAATAATTAGACAAAAACATTAGAGTCAAGCTTTTATCACGCGGAGAAGTTGCTTCTTTTACAAATGTATTTGCACGCTGAAGAACAGGTTGCATTCCGTTAGTATCATTTGCAAGGGTCTTTGTGTTAATCAGAAAGTAAAGATTTGCTTCTGAATTATAATTCTCCTCATTTTGCTTTGTTGCCAATAGTAAAAATGAAATTGCTTCTTCATATTTTTCTTGCCGAGAATAAAGGTTTCCTAAATTTGCATAGGTATCATAATCTAACTCTTGCCGTTCATTTATTTTAAGGCTTTTTAAAAGAAGCTCTTCCGACTTGTCATACTCTTTTAAGCTAGAATAGAGCCCTCCTAAATTAATGAGGCATTTCTTTTGAATTTGAAACTTCCCTTCTTGGACAGCTCGGGTGTATGCAATATTGTAGTATACTTTTGCTTTTTCATAATTGTCTGAAGTATGAAACATTACACCCAAAGAATTATAAATTGATGTTGCATAATCTAGCTTATTTTCTTCACAAACTTTAATGCCATCAAAATAATGTTTACTTGCTTTGTCGTAATCTCCTGTTCCTAATTCATAGAACAAACCTTTTGTTTCCAAAGCAATTGCTTGACCTAAAGGATAATTATTCTCACTAGAAAACATCTCCGCTTGTTCTGCATAAATCAAAGCACTGTCATTTCCTTCTAAAATATATTCCCAAGCTAAATCTGCGTAAGCTTGCACCTTATCATCGATATTCTTGCTCGACTTAATCGTTTGCAGTAATCTTTCTTTTTCTGATTCTTGCGAAAGGAGAAAAGTTGGCAGAAGCAATATGAGAATCAGTTTTTTCAATAAGTTTTGTTTTTTAGAAGGTAACCTCTTTTAAAAGTAATAAAAAACGACAACTCTCTATAAAAAACTACATTGAATTGCCGTCATTTTACTACTACTCACTATTCTTTAATTAGCTTTACTATCCTCCTTTTGTCTTCGTTTTTAATTTCTAAAAAATAAATCCCTGATATTCCATCAAATTCAAAAGAATAATTGTCTTGATTGGAAATATTTTCTTGGTAAACTAATTGCCCGTTGATATTGATTACGCTTATTCTCGCAGATTGAACTGCTCCGAAATCTATATTCACTAAACCATTAGTTGGATTAGGGTAAATCGAAACATCATCAAATTGGTTCTCATCAATACTTGCAAAAGGATTAGAATGCTTGATTTAAAATTATTCAACTATCTAGGAATGGAAATCGCGCTATACAATAGTATTGGACAATTTGAAAGAACAACTGATTTCGAAAACTTGGTAAAAACAGGAATGCAAAGATTCTCTAAAGAGATTCACATCACCGCAAAGTTATTTACATTCTTCCAGCTTGGGTTAGCCTATTTTGGAGAATCGAACTTTCTCTTGGCGAAAAACAGGCTAAACAAAGTAATATACGACGAGCATGCAAGGTCTTTTCCAAGAGTTATTGTACAAGCTCAACTTCTATCATTACTCATTCAATTTGAAAAAATGAACTTCGACAAATTGATACAGCAAGCAAAATTAATTCTTAAAGAAGAAATTAAAACGATTGTTAAATACCCAAAGTTTCATTTATTTTTCGAGTATTTTGCAAACACAGAGAACCCAGAAGAAGTAATGAATTTAAAACGACTACTTTCTAAACTCGACAAACAGTTAACGAAAGAAAAAAGCGATGAAATCATCACAGATATACACCTAAGAACTTGGGTTACTGCAAAACAGAAAAAGATTAACTACGCAACTGAACTAAAATTGGAAACGAAGTAATTTTATTCTTCAAATTCATACACCAATTCCGCCAAATTAGCTTCAGCATAGAATGCTTTCGCAACTTCTGTTAACTCACTTAGTGTTATCTCATCAATTTGTCGGTAAATCTCTTGAGTAGAATCAACCTTGCCGTGAATCATAATGGAACGCGCCAAACTGAACATTAATTCTAAATTCGAATCAAGTGACAAGGCAACATGCCCTTTCAATTGTTCTTTTGCTTGTTCTAATTCTTTAGCACTCAACCCTACTTTTCGAATGAGTTCTAATTCTGCATAAATTAACTGAATGGCTTTGTCGAGGTATTTTTTATCTGTACCCATATAAATACTCCAAAAACCTGCATCCGAATAGGTTGAATAATTAGCTTCGATGTTATACGCATAGCCATATTTCTCTCTGACAGAAAGTGTTAACCGAGAGTTCAAAGCAGGCCCGCCTAAGACATTGGTCATCAAAGTCATTGCTCGACGAGAATTATCATTGTAAGAAGGCGCCCTCCCTCCTATCACTGTATGCGTTTGGTAATTAGATTTCGTTTCTCGTAAATGAAAAGATTCAAAAGCAGGTAATTCAGAAGAAAACAACTCAAAATCTCTTACCGGCATGCTTCCGAAATTATTTTCCAGTTCTTTTCTAAGATTATCAACAGAAATACTTCCTACAAATGAAATGACGATGTTAGAAGGAGTGAAATAGCGTTGCATGTACTCAAGTAAATTCTCTCGCGAAAAGGAATTAACCGTTTCTTTGGTTCCGAGTGTGTTATAACCGAGAGAATGACCTTTAAAAATCAATGCTTCAAAATCATCGTAAATTCTTTCTGCTGGAGAATCGAGATAAGAAATGATTTCATCTAAGACAACTTCTTTTTCTTTCTCAATTTCATCTTCTGGAAAAGAAGCATTCTGAACAATATCACTCAATAATTCCGAAGCAATGGAGAAATGATTCTTCCGAAAAGAGGCATGAACGCAAATTTCTTCTTTCGTTGTGTAGGCATTTAATTCTCCCCCAACGGAATCTAAATCGGTAAAAATATCGAATGCTTTTCGTTTGGTTGTTCCTTTAAAGATGCAATGTTCTAGAAAATGAGCCAATCCTTCTTCTTCTGGTTTTTCGTAACGAGAACCTGCTTGTATCACAACTCCCATATGCGCAACAAAAGCATCCGTTTTTTGATAAACAACTCTAATTCCGTTGCTCAACTGGAAAATAATTGGATTGATTTCAAACATTGTTTAAGGATTGACTCGAATAATTCCCCAACCGTCCTCTGTATTAAGATACACAATTCTATCGTGCAAACGAGAAGGTCGTCCTTGCCAAAACTCAATGCGATTTGGAATTAAACGATACCCCCCCCAAAACTCAGGTCGAGGCACCTCTTCTGTATCTTTAAATTTCTCCGTAAAGAATTTCACTTGCTCTTCTAATTGAGTTCTGCCGCTCAGAACATCACTTTGATGCGACGCCCAAGCTCCAATTTTACTTTCTTTCGGTCGAGCTGCGAAATACGCATCAGAAACTTCGGTTGCTACTTTCTCAATTCTTCCTTCAAAACGGATTTGACGTTCTAACTCTGACCAAAAAATCAACGCAGAACCAAAAGGATTTTCCTCAATGTCCTTTCCTTTTTTCGAATTATAATTGGTATAAAAAACAATTCCTTCTTCAATGATGTCACGCAAGTAAACAATTCTTGATGTCGTTTTACCTTCAGCATTTGCTGTTGCAAGATTCATTGCATAAGGGTCGAGGATTTGCGAATTCACCGCTTCCTCAAACCAAGTAGCATACTGATCAAAAGGGTTTGATTTTACCGAATTCTCATTCAACGGACGATCTGAAAAATCTCTCCGCATAGAATTCATGTAATTTTTAACCTCTTCTAGACTCACTTTTTATTTTTATGATTCAATCTCGTCTTCGTCCTCATCGTCGATATCAGAACCTGACGCAGAAAATACAACTCCTGCATTCTCCTCTTCGTTGTCTTCAGTATCTTCTTCAGAAGTCACTTTACCCGTTTCTTCATCCACAACATCCGTATCTTCCAAAGGGCGCCTTCCAACTTCTTTATCCATTTCTTCGCTATAAGGAAAAATCTCTACAATTGGAGAAAGAATAATCGATGGAATAGAAAACTCTGCCCTTAATCCTTTCATGTTTTCCGTCATTCTTTCGAATGCTTCTTTAACAGAGTCAGCAGAAACTAAAAAGTTTTGAGAGACTTTCTTCCCTTTTTCAGAATCGGCATCGTAGTTCACGAAAGTAACTTTACACTTGTACCAAGTATCGCAATCATCGTATGCAAAGATGTCGTTCAATTCTGTTCTTGCAATTCCAGTCACAACAAATTCTCCTCGAATTACATTTCCTAATTCTTCGTAAATTCTTGCTTCAGCATCTGTAAAAGTCATTGCTGCTAATAAGTAAGGTTCAGAAACTTTCTTAAACCCTCCATCTTCTAATTGCTTCGTATATTTTACCTTAACGGTGAACCATGTATTCATATTTCTCTAAATTATTTGGAAAACAAAGATAGGGTAAGAATTTTATCAGAAGCTGAAATATTGTGAAAAGTTATTCACGAAATTGAAGAAAAATGAATTAATTACAAGGTGTATTTTCTTCCATTTGAATAAACGATGTAGGAATTATTAAACAATTCAACCAAAACAGTACTCCCATAAATGGAGAATTCAGAATTCATCTGAGTTGTGATTTCAACCACTCGACCATTTACTAATGCACTAACACCTCCCATGATGTCTCTAAAAGCAACAATATCATTTTTTACAATAATCTCCTCAGGTTTGTATCGTGCTATTTCATATTTAACGCCATTCTCTAACGCATAAGTGAAGCCATTCTCCGACCAAACAGCAACATCGTCTTTTACCATCCAGTTTTCATCTGCTCCAAAATTGGTTAATTGTTTTTGCTTACCTTGAGAATAATACATTAGGTCTCCATTTCTATTCTCATAAACAATAAAACCTCTGCCTGCTTTGTATTTTCCGACATGAAATTCTTCCACATCTAAAAATTCGCCATTCTCAAAAACAGTAAATGTTCCGTTGATAGGATCATTGAAGCAAAGAATATCAGTTCCTGCTTCAAAATGATATGGAGAATGCCAAACGTCTAAATCGAAAATTTCACCGTTCCAAAAAATTTTATTAAAATTACCATTGTCTTTAAATGCAACAATATTCTCCCCTATAACTTCTGGAATAATTAAATCAACCGAAGATGCAAATAAAGGTATTATCCTTCCTTCAAAATATACATTAAGCGTATTGCTTTGAACATCATCAAAAACAATGATGTTATCTTTTACAGAATAAAATTTATTGGTGTATGAAAGCGTTCTGATTGAACCATCGTCCCACATGTTTAACGTTCCTCCAATTTTCCATACCATCAAATTATCTGATACTTGATAATCTACTTTTAAGTTGGCAACGTTCTTTTTAGTTTTACCATCGTAAACAATTAAGTTACCTCTAAAGTCGACGTATGCAACAACATTGTCTCCCGCTTTGAATTCTCCAATTCTCTGAATTTCTACTTGTTGAAAAAAGCCTTGATTGAAATTTCTAAAAAATCCTCTAAAATCAAGAACAGGAACGACATTTTGCGCAAAAACAAAAAAGTTGCTAAATAGAAAGAAGAATAAAATAGTTAATCGCATGTTCAAAAGTAAACAATATTCAAGCCAAGTAAATCAATAATTAGATATTTTTAATGTCCATTAATAATAAACGTTAAATTTGATGTATATTGTTCTAAACAAACTTTAAAAATTATCAAATGGGGATCTTAGTATCAGTATTAATTGGAGCAGTTGCTGGTTGGTTAGCAAGCAAAATTATGAAATCTAGTTCTAATGGAATTTTGATGAATATTATTCTTGGTATTTTAGGAGGATATGTTGGTAATTGGTTATTTGGTCTGTTAAACATTTCTGGTGGAGGATCATGGATTGGGATAATCGTAACTTCTACAATTGGAGCAGCTGCTTTACTATTTATTGCTAAAATGTTATTCAAAAAAGGAAAATAAATTCAGCAATGAAATTTTTATTGTTCTTTTTTATCATTATCCTCTCATTTTCTTCATTTTCTCAACGGAAAAAGAAAATCACACATGAACCAGAAGTTTTTGCAAGCAATCAAGAACTCTACGAATTTGACATTAAGTATTTTGGCGAATCAGTTCATGTTGACCCAACCTATCAATATGTCATTGGTTATTTGGTTGAGTTAATGGAGAAAAATCCGAAATGGACACTTTTAGTTCGTGGACATGTTTGTTGTGGTCCAGCCATGAAAGTGAGTGAAAAAAGAGCTTGCAAAGCATATAAATTACTGATAGAATACGGAATTGACAAAGAAAGACTTCGCTATGAAGGTTTTAGTGATAAAAAGCCTTTGACCTTTCCCGAAAAAACGGAAGAAGATGCTGCTAAGAATAGAAGAGTTGATTTTGTAATTACAAAGTAGCCTCTTAATTTCTTTGTGGTTAGGCTAAGTATTCGTAATTTAGGTAGCCAAACTACTTAGTAAAATGAAAAACACGAACACAATTAATAAAGTAAGGACAGATGAAATCACAGTTACTCTCAGACCAGATGGAATTGTACACTTATATATTCATCCAGAAACTGAAATTTCTAAAAATACATTGTTAAGTATTTCTAGTAGTTTAAAACAATTAGTTAGTAAGAGGTCTATCCCGTTAATTGTGGAAGCAGGGGAATTTGTATCCGTAAGTAAGGAAGCAAAAGAATACGCAAAAAATTATGAGAGCGAAGTCGATGTTATTTCGAGATCTGTCATTACAAAAAACCTAGCTCAAAAAATCATCGCCAATTATTATTACAAAAACAGAACTGTAAGTAGCCCTGTAGAAGAATTTGACACAATTGAAGAGGGTATTAAATGGCTAAAATCATTTTAGAGCTTAAAGATTCTAATCTTTTCAAACCTCCCTATTTCATTCTTTGTAAAAGGTGCTAAAAATTTCATGTTTTCAAGTTCAGTATCATTAACCATTAAAAACTCTGCTCCGTGATCAATTAAATTTTGAATATCTTCCTCAGTTTGATAATTACTATAATTCGTCCAACCATCCTTATCCATAAAGTAGAGAGTTATACTGAAGGAAACATCACTCATACTAATCACTTTGCTATCATCACTTACACCAATTTTCTTTAAATAAGGTTTCGCTCTTTCATATCCAAGCTCATTTATAATTGTACTCCTACCAAACCACTCAACCAAGTTAACTAAAGAGTGATCAGCTATTGCAGCTTTCATCAAGCCACTAACGGGTCTATTAGTCCTCGCTCTAAGAAGTCCGTTACAATAGATAAAATTGTAGCTCAAAAAAACAATCGCAAAGATGTGGAAGCTATAAGATCGTATGCTTGAATAATTCACTTTTTGAACATAAAATAAAAAAGGAATTAAAATACATAAAACTAAAAACATAAAAGGCATATAATAATAGTCATGAACACCAAATAATGGTCCCCAAAGAACAAAATAACTCATGGACCCAAATAACGTCAACACAAAAATAACATAGGCAGTTCTTGCCATTCTTTTGAAAAGAAAAAGGTTGATAATTGAAACGAACATCAACAAAAATAAAACTGACCGATTAAAAAATAATTTACTTGTTGTATTGACAACTCCCTCAATGGATACCGGCATCGAATCCACGGCTTCCCATATAGGGTAAATATGATTAAAAGTGTATTTAAAACCATGCAAATTATTATAATATTTGATATATACCATCCAAGAACCAACAGCAACAAACACTATTGCGAATGATAGTCCTACTCTAATTCTATCTTTAAATAATCGTTCATTTTCTTTTAAAGGCCATATATAATCAATCGAATAAAGTCCTAAAATAACACAAAAAGGAATAAGACTAGACACCTTCAATAATCCAGCGAATGCAAAAACGACCATACTATAATAGAGCATCTTTTTATTATCTTTAATAAGATACAAACAAAAGAAATAAACGGCTAAAAGTGAAAATGAAATTGAAGGCGCATCCGTCAAAAAGTTTACACTGTAATATACATATGTAGGAGAGGTAAATAAAAGCAAAGGAATTATAGTCGGAACAA
>DQTF01000183.1 GCA_015662935.1 Crocinitomicaceae bacterium
CAAATGTATATCGTTTAGCTGAAGTTTCAGCAGATATTATTGATCAATGTGTTGCTCAAGGAGTACCTTTTGCAAGAGAGTATGGTGGTTTGTTAGACAATCGTTCTTTTGGTGGTGTTTTAGTTTCTAGAACATTTTATGCTAAAGGGCAAACAGGTCAGCAATTACTTTTAGGAGCATACTCTGCAATGAGTCGCCAAATAGGTAAAGGGAAAATTGAAATGCTGAATCGTCATGAAATGCTTGACGTAGTAATCATGGACGGAAAAGCAAGAGGAATTATCGCAAGAAATCTTGTAACGGGAGAAATTGAAAGACATTCTGCTCACGCAGTTGTAATAGCAACGGGTGGTTACGGAAATGTATTTTTCTTATCTACAAATGCAATGGGTTCAAATGTTACTGCATCATGGAAAATTTATAAAAAAGGAGCATATTTTGCAAATCCTTGTTATACGCAAATCCACCCTACCTGTATTCCTAGAAGTGGAGATCATCAATCAAAATTGACTTTAATGTCAGAGTCATTGAGAAATGATGGAAGAATTTGGGTTCCTTTACATAAAGAAGATGTAGAAAAAATTAGAAATGGTTCTTTGAAACCAACCGAATTGGCTGAAGATAGAAGAGATTATTATTTAGAAAGAAGATATCCAGCTTTTGGTAATTTAGTTCCAAGAGATGTAGCTTCAAGAGCAGCAAAAGAAAGGTGTGACGCTGGTTATGGTGTAAACCAAACAGGAGAAGCTGTATATTTAGATTTTACAGCAGCTTTTGAAAGATATGGTCATACTGAAGCTTTAGTGAATGGTTTAGATGTAAATAATAAAGAATTAGTAACAAAATTAGGTAAAGAAGTTATCAAAAATAAATATGGTAACTTATTTCAGATGTATGAGAAAATTGTAGATCAAAATCCTTATGAAACACCAATGATGATATATCCAGCTGTGCATTACACAATGGGTGGAACCTGGGTTGATTATAACCTAATGACAACTGTAGAAGGCTTATATGCTGCTGGTGAAGCAAATTTTTCTGATCACGGAGCAAATAGATTAGGAGCTTCTGCTTTGATGCAAGGTTTAGCCGATGGGTATTTTATTTTACCTTATACAATTGGAGATTATTTAGCAAACGAAATTCGTACAGGAAAAATTCCTACTGATACCAAAGAATTTGACGAAGCAGAAAAAGCTGTAACCGATAGGATTGATTTTTTCATGAATAATAAAGGAACAAAATCTGTAGATTACTTCCATAAAAAACTTGGGAAAGTAATGTGGGATAAAGTAGGAATGGCTAGAAATGCCAAAGGATTGAAAGAAGCAATTGTTGAAATGAAAGCTATAAAAGAAGCTTTTTGGAAAGATGTATATGTACCAGGAAGTTCTAAAGATTTCAATCAAGAATTAGAAAAAGCAGGAAGAGTTGCTGATTTTATAGAATTAGGAATTTTATTTGCAATAGATGCATTGAACAGAAATGAATCTTGTGGAGGTCACTTTAGAGAAGAATCTGTAGAGCTTGACGGAGAACAAAAAGGTGAAGCAAAAAGAAACGATAAAGATTATGCTTATGTTTCTGCTTGGGAATATAAAGGAGAAGATGTAGCACCAGAATTGCATAAAGAAGAGCTTGAGTTTAATGATATTGAATTGAAACAACGTTCTTATAAATAATTACAACAGGCTATTAGCTTCGAGCTTTTAGTACAAGTTGTTAATATTGAAATAAACTAGCAAGAAACCAAAAGCTAGAAGAAAATATAAAAAAGATGGAATTAACAATAAAAGTTTGGAGACAAGCAAATAAAAATGTAAAAGGAGCATTTAAATCATATCCTGTAAAAGATGTTTCACCTGATAGTTCTTTTTTGGAAATGTTAGACGAGTTGAACAACGATTTAGTAAATAAACAAGAAGAACCGATTGCTTTCGATCACGATTGTCGTGAAGGAATTTGTGGTACTTGTTCTTTATTTATACAAGGAGAAGCACATGGTCCGATGAGAGAAATAACAACTTGCCAGTTACATATGCGTTCGTTCAAAAACGGTGAAACCATTACAATTGAACCTTGGAGAGCAGAAGCTTTTCCTATCATAAAAGATTTAGTAGTTGACAGAGGATCTTTCGATAGAATAATGAACGCTGGTGGATTTGTTTCTGTAAATACTTCAGGAAACACGCAAGATGCAAATAATATTCCTATAAATAAAGATGACGCAGATGATGCTTTCGATGCCGCAACATGTATTGGTTGTGGTGCTTGTGTAGCAACTTGTAAAAATGCTTCTGCGATGTTGTTTGTTTCTGCAAAAGTTGCTCAGTTAGATTTGTTGCCACAGGGGAAAGTTGAATCTAAAGAAAGAGTACTTAAAATGGTGGCTCAAATGGATAAAGAAGGATTTGGAAACTGTACAAACACTGGTGCTTGTGAAGCTGAATGTCCTAAAGGGATTTCTTTAACTAATATAGCAAGAATGAACCGTTTGTATTTGAATAGTACTATTTCGTCAAAATAAAATATCATTATTATACGGTTTTAAGTTAAGAAGTTAACAATAAAAAAAATGTCTGCTTTTTTATAGATACAATAAAGAAAATTAATAGATATCCATAGATACC
>DQTF01000135.1 GCA_015662935.1 Crocinitomicaceae bacterium
CCCAAGGGTTGGGCTGTTCGCCCATTAAAGTGGCACGCGAGCTGGGTTCAGAACGTCGTGAGACAGTTCGGTCCCTATCTGTTGTGGGCGTTAGAAATTTGAGAGAACCTGCCTCTAGTACGAGAGGACCGGGGTGGACGAACCTCTAGTGTACCTGTTGTGACGCCAGTTGCATCGCAGGGTAGCTACGTTCGGATGAGATAAGCGCTGAAAGCATCTAAGCACGAAACTCGCCTCAAGATGAGATTTCTTTTAAGGGCCGTGGAAGACTACCACGTTGATAGGCTACAAGTGTAAAGACAGTAATGTCAAAGCTGAGTAGTACTAATTACCCGTAGACTTATAGTCTCTAGATTATTACTCAATATTACTTCAATCATCCGATAGTCATTAACTTTAAAGTTATTGGTTAGTTTTTAAAATCGAAAAAAAGATTTTAAGACGTTTAAGACTTCAAGATGTTAAGACACTGTCTTAGTATCTTAATGTCTTAACATCTTTTTATCTTAATCTATTTTCCCTTCTTAAAATCTAATACTACAGCTTTAGGTGTTTATAGCAGTAAGGTCCACCTCTTCCCATTCCGAACAGAGAAGTTAAGCCTACTTGCGCTGATGGTACTGCCCTTTTGAGGGTGGGAGAGTAAGTCGACGCCACTTTTAAGAACCCCAATCTAGAAATAGATTGGGGTTTTTTTATGGATAATAAATTTATAATTTAGTAGAAAAATTTATGAATAGTCTAGGTTCGAGTTCTAGCGGGACCACAAAAACCCTTTATCCATAAGGATTTCGGTTTTTTTACACTCGTAAATGGTGCCATAATTTAAAGAAAACTAATTTAGAAGTGTCTGGACCGGTTATAGAGTATTTAGAGATACTCTATAATTAAAAGTTGATTTTTTGAGGAAAAAGCAATCACTTTTAGAAAATAGTTTTAATTACTAAGTTTTTTTTAGAATCACGTTCGAGTCGGAAGATAATAACATCAATCTAAGTTTACATTTGATGAGGGTAAGAGAATTACAATCCGAGTGATAACGGTTAAAATGGTTGAGTGATAAGTTAGCAGTACAAAAAATAACTTGATCATTTTTAAATATAAAAAATAACTATTTCTTTTTTGTACTCTTTGAAGGCTTCAAAGATGGCGTGTTCCCAATAGTATTTTTATTATCTCTTAGTCTTTGGTCCGTCTTTCCAGTTGATTTAGCAACTCTTTAATCAATAGATTCAATCTTAACTTCGCTATTAAACATCACTTTGTCCCCAACTTTCTTTCCGAACAATGCTTTTCCCAACGGAGTTGTTACTGTTAAGCAAAATACATCTTCACCATTCACTTTTATTTTTCCTAGACCAATCGAGAAAAAGAAGACTCCTTTATTCGTAGTCACTAAACTTCCGAATTGGATTTTTGTATGCTTTTCTTCTATGTTAATTTGAGCAAGTGCCTCTTTGAGTAGTTTTACTTGAGCAAGTTGAGAAGATAATTTTTCCTGCTCCAAATGAACCATTGCTCGACCTGTTTCGTGTTTGTCACCTGCCGTACTTTTAGAGTCATCGGTAACTGCTGAGTTTAAATCGTCAAATGCAGATTGGATTCTAGCTTCTTTTTGCTCTATCTCAAGTTTAAGGGCATTGAATGCTTCTTTTTTAGTCAACATAGCTATCAATTAATGTCGTCCACTTTTGGAGAATAGATTCTTGTGAATAATTCATTGCGAATTCTCTAATTTCTTTCTTAGAGTAGCTTTCAGACTTGCTTGTGATTTCCATCATCGCTGAAGCAAGTTCTGAAACATTGTTATTTTCTACATTCAACCCCAAGTTTTTATTGAGTTCTGTTGCTATTCCAACTGATGTAGAAATCACAGGTGTTCCGGTCATCATTGCTTCAGCAAGCACAATGGAAAAAGTTTCGTAATGAGAGAATAATATAAACGCATCTGCCTTGTGATAATAGGGCACTGTTTCTTCCCATTTCAGTGGTCCTACAAAATCTATTTCGTTGAAAACACCTTCTGCAATAGCTAACTCTTTGTACAAAGAACCATCCTCGTCAGAAATAATCGTAAGTCTAAAGTTACCACCCGATTTTTTTAAGATGGAACAAGCTCTAATAATTCCTGCAGCATTCTTTGTTTGCTTATCCAATGTTGAAATGTGTAAAAACTCAGTTCTGTCGTTATTGATGCCTGGTGGAGAGAGAGAAAATAATTCAGAATCAACATGGTTGCCAATAATTTTGATATCTCGTCCTTTAAAATCAGTTTGCATATCTTTCTTTAGAAAATCAGAGACAGCTACAATTTCATTGACGTTCTTTTTTAATTGCCAGAGTAAATATTTTTCAACGATATTTCTCTGTGTTTTTATTTCCGTTCTAAAGAAAGAACCGTGTTCGATGTATATAAGTGGAACGTTAAACTTTTTCTTTGCTTCAATAAACTGCCAAGATTTTGAAAGGGCAACATTTCCAATGATTAGATCTATTTCAGTTACGAGCGAAAGTCCATGAGAAAAAGCATTTGCTTGTTCTTTTCTTTTTTTGAAAAATGACTTGCTTTTAGAATGCCGAACAGTGATTTCTCTAACTTCGTTGTAAACGTTTTCTTTAGTATTAATATCCTTTACAGTAGAGTCACTGATTGTATTAATTATCGATACTTGATACTTGATTGATAATAACTCAGCCTGACGACGTACAAAATTACCCAAAAAAGGTTTTTCTTTGGTTGGATACCAAGAACTAAGCAGGAGTATGTGCGTTTTTTTCGACATTTGACTCGAAGGTAGTCATTAATTATTTATCCAATGCTTGAAATTAGAACACTGATTTAGTTGATTGAAAAAGCTTAGAGGTATAATGTTTTAAGCAGAACCTGTCGAATAGTCAAGTAGCGATGCACTGAATTTCACCAAAGTGCCGATTGCTTTTAAACTCCAATGCTCCAATATAGAAAGCTGATGACGCTGATTTAACTGATTGAAGTTGACACTTAGTTATGATTTTACTGAATCTGTCAAATAGTCAAATAGTCAAATAGTCAAGCAGTCGAATAGTCGAACATTTCTAATGTTCGAAACCTTCTTATTCGTACACCTCTTTTATCACTTTCAGTGCAATATCAATCTCCTCTTTGGTTGTATAACGAGAGAATGAAAAACGTGCATTGGGCCGGGTCATGTCTGCGTTTATACCAGCAAGAACATGAGAGCCAACACTAGCGCCCGATGTGCAAGCACTTCCTCCGGATACCGCGACTCCTTTTATATCTAGTGTAAATAATAACATGCTTGATTTATCTGTAATTGGAAAGCAAACATTTAGAACAGTATATAATGATTGTTCAGGTTTCGTCTCTCCGTGAAAATGAATGTCCTCAAAAATATTTTCTAATTCTTTGATAAAGTAAGATTTTAATTCTTGCACTTTCTTTTGGTGTGCCTCAACATCTTCGTAAGCCAAATCCATTGCTTTTGCAAGACCAACGATTCCTGACATATTCTCAGTTCCTCCTCTAAACCCTCTTTCTTGTGCTCCTCCGTGAATTATGGGGGTGATTTGCACACCTTTGTTGGTGTATAAAAAGCCAATACCTTTTGGGCCATGAAATTTATGAGCAGCACATGTGATAAAATCAATGTCAAGACCTTGTAAATCAAATGAATAATGTCCCATTGATTGAACGGTGTCAGAATGGAATAGTGCATTGTGTTTTCGACAAAGTGCACTCACTTTTTTTAATGGTAGCAAGGTTGCAATTTCATTGTTGGCATGCATCAAAGAAACAAGTGCTTTTCCTTCTTCTTGCAATAAACGTTCAAGGTCAGCTAAATCAACATGACCATTATTATCTACTTTGACCAAAGAGACTTTTATGCTTTTGGCATTGGCAATACTATCTGCAGTATGTCCAACGGCGTGATGTTCTAAAGAAGATGTAATGATATGTTGAACGCCCATTTTATTCACTGCAGAACAAATAGCAAGGTTGTCGGCTTCTGTCCCTCCAGAGGTGAAGATAATTTCTGAAGCTTCGCAATTCAGGTGCTTTGCAATGGAACGTCTTGAGGTCTCTAGGATTCCTTTTGACTCTCTACCAAATGAATGAGTAGAAGATGGATTTCCAAAAGTGGAACGCATAACCTCTGTCATTGCTTCTATAACTTCAGTGGCCATTGGCGTTGTTGCAGCGTTGTCTAAATAGATTGCCATATTAATTTATTTTTGCAGTTTACAATTACTGATTGTTGCGGTTTCATGGTCTGCGCAAATTTGCTTTGCTTTTCTCTTACCAGAATCTGGAATGAAATACACTAAACTAACGGATCCAGATGTGCCAACGACTTGACCATCGCAAGAGCAAGACCTGTTTTTTTTGCATGAAAAAAAAGATAAACTTAGAAGGAGGAGAATTTTATTCACTTTGCAATTGTTTAAATTAAATGAGTACACAAATCTAAACAATCTATCAATTTATTGGCTCTTCGAATATCATTTTTTCTTACAATTATTGTTTTCCTAAAACATGTCGCATCGTTTCTTTTCCTACTGGCGCTCGTTTTAAATTCTCTAACAAGAAAATACTTTTTTCAATTCTTTTTTGACTTGATTTTACTTGTAGTATAAGGTAAATGATAGATCTTCTCTTTCCCATGGATAAAGATTCAAAACGTTCTCTTGCAATATCGTCTTGGCGTAGTAGTTCTTCAAATTCTTCAGGAACATCAAAACCATATTTAG
>DQTF01000006.1 GCA_015662935.1 Crocinitomicaceae bacterium
CTAGCCAAATAATGAATAATTGCTGTGTTAATACTAAAACCAAGTATTGTAATGAATAAGCTGATATCTGCATAAAAAATAGCGTAAATACCTTTTCCTTCAGGTCCTAACATTCTTGTAATAAATATGCCCGATATTATTCCAAATAGCTGAGTTGGTATCTGAGTCAAAAATGTATAAACAGCACTTTTTGAAAACGAATTCATTCTACATCGTTTATTAAGGTTTTAGTCTTATTTGTTGCCTTAACAGTCAACACTATCAGCAAAAAAGGAAGAAGAGGAGCTTTTATTCTAACAAGTACACCAAATAATATTGATGTAAATCCTGCGAAAAAGCCTAATATTATAGCGAAAGCAATACTAAACATTAATAGTTCATTATTGGAAATAAATTTAAATTTATCGAGAATTTTCCCTTTAAATAAGAAGTATAAAGTCAAGAATATGAATATAGTTGTCTCTAATCCACTAATTAACAAAAGAGGACTTCTTGCTTCCCATATACCTGGGCGGTAAAAAGCTGTTAAAATGGCTAAAGGAGCGGTTTTTATCATCCCTATCGGTGTAAAGTCAGTTATGCCTAAATCATATTTTTTTATACCATATGAAGCATTCTGCTGAAAATCTTTTTGTTGCACTTTAGCTTCATTGATGTATTTACCTGTCATTTTTGCAATCTCTTCACCTTGTATTTTTAAAATAAACACAAAAGCTAAAACACTCAGGGATAAAATAAACAGCTTAACAATGTTCGCTAGAAGTGGACTTCCTTGATACTTTTTTACGATACGCGTACTTAAGGCTAAAAACAAAGGACCAGCAACAGTAAAAGCCATGAATGACCTTGTTTGCAGAAGGACGAAAAAGGAAAGGAAAGTAATGGAGATCGCCCACATTTTATAATTGACAGTTTTATTGGCAAGGCTAAATATATGGTGAATGATATTAAAAACTGCAAGAAGAACAATCGTGTCTTTTGATATACCAGAGCACCAAAATGCCGCTGAAGGGATAAAAAGAACAGAAAGTGCTCCCAACCATTCACTTGTTATTTTATAATACAAAACTAATTCATAAATTTTCCATGATGCCTTCGCCATTAGCCAACCTAAAAATATAGAAAGCATTAAGTAACTTTGGCCTAAAAAGACCATAAACAGGGATAGTATTTTACTAACAAAAAAACTGTTAGAGTCATTGTATATCCAGCCTGGGGGATACCCTGTTTCTGATGTGAAATGCATAATAACAGTATCCTTTGAAGGTGTCATCATTAACTCATTCCAATAATCGACCGGTGATTCCCAAAATAAGTTATTCAGATTCGCCGCACCATTCCAGTAGGCCATTGTGTCTCCTCCATGATAATAATACTTGTAAATAGCGCCATAAATAATCGCAAAGAAGATTTTAAAATAGACATTATAGATGTAATATTTATAATGCTCATTTCCGGGTATTGCCAACATTTTTACTTTTTTAGCACTGGCAATAAATAAAATAGCAGCTAGAAAAAGGATACCTAAAAGAATATCAAAAACACCTACAGGAGCAGTCTCAAGAAATAATAATTGAGTAATCAATGTTTAAATTTTATTTCAAATATACCAATTACTCATGATGATACGGCATGCCTTTCAAAATACTAAAGCCTCTATATATTTGCTCCAAGAAAAACACCCTCACCATTTGATGAGAAAATGTCATCTTAGACAAGGCAATTTTACTTTGTGCTTTATTATAAATTTCTTCAGAAAACCCATAAGCACCACCGATCACAAATACAATCGTCTTTGCGCCAGAGTTCATTCTTTTTTGCAAGAATTTTGAAAAGCCTACTGAGTTAAATTCAGTTCCATTTTCATCTAAAAGAATTAAATAATCAGAAGTAGCAATCTTTTTTAAAATCAACTCACCTTCTTGTTTTTTGATTTCATTTTCACTCATTTTTTTCACGTTCTTTAATTCTGGAATCTCTATTTTTTCAACAGAAGTAAAATGCTTCAAACGTTTTAAATATTCGTTCTCGCCCTCTATTAAATAAGAAGAGGTCGTTTTGCCAACACAAATGAGCTTAATTTTCATAACGGCTAATATAAGGAATTAATGAATCAAAGATCTAGCCCTAGATGTCTAACAATTCCATTTTCTCCTTCTTCCTTTTACCGTTTATCTCTCCTTTTTTAGTTATTAACTAACAGAACCATTGAAGTTAGGCATTATATTTGTATTTTTATAAAGTGAATTTTTAATCAGAACAATGAACATTTTTTACGTTATAATAACCTCCGTATTTCTCACACTTGCTATGAGTATTCCTTATGATGCTATTGAAAAATCTTTTGAGAAGAATGATGCGTCAGCAATTGTTAATTTAGGAGAAGAGAAAATTTTATTAGATATTCTTGGGAAAGAAGGGGTATACAGTAAGTCTCAAGCAGGATTAGTGCTAAAAGGTTTTTTTTCTAGAAAACCCGGTAACTCTTTTGATTTTGTTTTTAAAGGAAAAGAAACTGTTCAAGGTGCTTTTGCAATTGGAAATTATACCAGTCGTAAAGAAAAATTTAGAGTAACAATTCATTTTAAAAAACACAGTGAAAAGTATAAAATTGAATCACTCAGTATTGAAAGCAATTAATTTATTTTTTCTTAACTTCTTAACTTCTTAACTTCTTAACTTCTTAACAAATGATAAACGAAATTATAAAAAACGCCCTTCAAGAAGATTTAGGCGATGGTGACCACTCTTCACTTTCATGTGTGCCTGAAAACGCAACGGGAATTGCAAAACTTTTAGTCAAAGACGAAGGAATTATCGCTGGAGTCGAATTAGCAGAGAAAATTTTCAAAACCTTTGATCCAGAATTAGAAATTGATGTTTTCATCAAAGATGGTGAACATGTCAAATTTGGAGACATTGCCTTTGAAATAAAAGGAAAATCGCGTTCTATTTTAAGTACAGAAAGACTCGTGTTGAATTTCATGCAGAGAATGAGCGGCATTGCTACGCAAACAAATAAAATAGTCTCTTTAATTGAAGGGACAGACGCAAAATTGTTGGATACGCGAAAAACAACTCCAGGTATTCGGTACATGGAGAAATGGGCAGTGAGAATAGGAGGAGGGCATAATCATCGATTTGCCTTATACGATATGATTATGTTGAAAGACAACCACGTTGATTACGCAGGTGGAGTCCAATTGGCCATTCAACGAGCAAATGATTATCTGAAAGAAACAGGTCGAAACTTAAAAATAGAAATTGAGGTAAGAAACGAGAAAGAGCTTCAGGAAGCAATTGAAATTGGGAAGGTAAATAGAATAATGTTAGATAATTTTTCTCCAGAAAGAATCAAAGCAGTAATTGATACGATTCCAGAAGGAGTTGAGGTTGAAGCCTCAGGTGGAATTACTCTGGAAACGATTCGTTCTTATGCTGAAACGGGAGTGGATTTTATTTCTGTCGGAGCATTGACGCATAGCTTTAAGAGTTTGGATATGTCGTTGAAAGCGAAGTATAATTAATTGAGAATTGAAAGGTGAAATTAAAAACCAAAATAGCTCTGTGAAACTCTGTGTCTTCTCTGTGATAAATAAGCTAAGAATTAAGAGCTAAAAAATGTCAATTGACAACTGAGAATGAGGGCTGAGGCACTCGAAGTCCGAAGTGTGAAACCCAAAGTTTACACCTTAAAAATCATCCAACAAATCCTCTGATTTCTCTTTTTTTCCAGCATCGCTTGGTAGTACAAACGAAACACCGATAACTATTAATCCTCCAATGATTAAATAACTAGCAAAGGACCAATGCATGATCTTAAAAGTAAACCCAATAAATAATAAGATGCTTCCGAACCAAAAGAAGAAGTTATAAACGACACCTGATTTTCCTGATTGAAAAGACAAGAGGTTGAATAATAGACCTATTGCACCAGATACAAGAAACACAATTTTTGCAGTTGATACCGAGATATATTGCCAACCAATTCCTTCAAATAAAACAATTGCCATCAGAAATGCAATGACAAAAGCAACTCCAGATACTTTTTTGAAATTCATAGAACAAGATGTTAGTTTCTAGCTTTAATGTATTGGTAAATGTCTAAAAGAAAGTCAATTTCTTCTTCTATTTTGTTTCCTATAACAACAACATTTGCTTGAGAAAGTTCTTCAATTGATTCTTTGGTTCGTATTCCGCCGCCAATAATAATCGGAGTGTCTAATTCCAAAAGTTTATTTACAATTTCTTTCGGAACATGATTCTTTGCTCCACTTCCAGCATCTAAATAGAGTAGTTTTTTTCCTTGAAGAATACCAGCTTTTGCTGTATTTACGATGATTGTTTCTTTATCGCTAGGAATTGGAGTTGTCTGACTGACATATGCAACGGACGATTTTGTTCCGCCTTCAATTAATAAATAGGCAGTTGGAATAATTTCAACATTCATGTCGTAAACTTCATGTGCAGAAAGAACATGTTGTCCTATTAAGTAATCGGAATTTCTTCCCGATAATAAACTTAGGTATAGCAAAGCATCTGCATCTTCTGATATTTGATGTGAAGCTCCAGGGAAAATCACAACAGGAATGCTACAATTCTCTTTAATCAATTTAATGACGTCCATAAATGTGTTGCGAGAAACGGTACTTCCTCCAACAAATAGGTAGTCAACTTTTGCAAAATGAACTTTTTTGAGAAGCTTCTTTAATTCTAAAGCATTTGAAAACTTATCAGGGTCAATTAAAACAGCAATTTGCCCCTTTTGACTTGAAAACTGATCGAGTATTGTGTTATTTTTTAATAATTTCTTCATCATTGAGCGTTACAATCGTTCCTTCATGGTCAAAGATATGCAATTTTACTAAAAGTTGATGGCCCGGGTTGATGATTGTGCCAATCCAATTGTTTTCTTCATCTGTAGAAAGTAATAATTCAGATTTAAAATGAATTTTTTTTCGTCCAGCTAGTTTATATAGTGTTTCCTTAGAGGACCATATTTTGGTGAGCTCAAGTTTATTAGCAACATCGAACATTTTTTTCTCATTCTCTGATAAGAATTTAGGAGCTATTTCCAGAATATTTTCTCTTGGCGTTTCAAGATCAATTGCAATCTTATAGTTTGGATTAAAAGCCAACACGACCAATTGATATGTATGACTGATAGAAATAAAACCCTTTCCATCTATATAGGGTGCACCATATTCTGTGTATTCAATGTGCTTAAATCCGAAGACAAAATGACGAAGAATTCGAGCAGCGGCATACTCCATCCTTCTCGTTTTGCTTTTAAAAAGTTCAATTTTCGTTATTTCTGCTTTAGAAAGATAATTATAATAGTCTTTAGGGTTGAAGTTTTGGAAACGACAAAAAAAGAGGCTAGATTGATTAATCTGTATTTTTTCGAACTTAAAAGGTGTCATATTAATTATAAAGATAAAAACCTTAGGTAAATAAAAAGTTTTAGACGTGTATATTTCTAAAATCTTTAGAAATATATACCTTGCAATTATAACGACTAAAAGCCTATTTTTGAAGAATAGAGTTGTGTAAAAATGCGTTAATTTTTTTTTACGATATGTTAAACGAAGTTAATTTTTTTTTATATTTACACGCTTTAAACAGCATTTAAGTAAAATAAATAAACTGCACTTATGTTATTAAGATTAAACTTATTATTTGTAAGCCTTTTACTATCATTGACTTACGGTTTTTCTCAGTCAGGTCTAGGTACAATTAAAGGTACTGTAAAAGACACAGACACAAAGCAACCAATTCCTTTTTCTAAAGTCCTTTTAATGAAAGATGGACAGGTGAAAGGTGGAGCAAACACAGATTTCGATGGTAATTTCCAAATCAATTCAATTGATCCTGGGTCTTATGATATTGAAGTTAGAAATGAAACAGAAGGATATCGACCTCAACGTTTGGAAGGTGTGATTGTTAGTTCTAATAAAATAACTTTCTTATATGACTTAGCAATTGGTAAAGCAAAAGATGTTCAAGAGGTAGAAGAAATGAAAGTCGTAGCTTATCGTGTTCCATTAATTGATAGAGATGGTGGAGCTTCAGGAGCAACGGTTACCAGAGAGGATATTGCGAGACTTCCAGTTCGTTCCGCAGCAGATGTTGCTGGAACTGTTGGAGGTGTAAATAAATCGGAAGGGTCAGGTGCAATTAGTATTCGTGGTTCTCGCTCTGATGCAACTTATTTCTATATAGATGGTATTAAGGTGAGAGGTTCTTCGAATCTTCCTAAGTCTGCAATTCAAGAAGTTACGGTTATTACTGGTGGTTTGCCAGCTAATTATGGTGATGCAACGGGTGGTATTATTTCTATTACAACAAGAGGACCATCTGCAAAGTATTTCGGATCTATTGAAGGGGTAACTTCAGGATTCTATTTTAAAGGAGCTGATAAAGATGGTTACGATGGAAAGGTTTTCGGTTTGGATAAGTATTCTTACAACTTAGTTGAAGGGATGTTCTCTGGTCCTTTATGGATGCAGAAAGATTCTACAGGGAAGAAGACAAAACCGAGATTAGGTTTCTTAGTTTCTGGTAATTATACAACAGCATTAGATGGGCGTCCTTTAAATGGAGGGTCTTATAGAATAAAGAAAGATGTTAGAGATTCATTATTACAGAATCCGTTAACAGTAATTCAAACGCAAACAGGACAGCAAGTTTTGTATAGTGCATTGTATTTAAGAGAAGATGATTTTGAGAATACAAAATGGAGAATGAACGCTAGGACTTCTTCTGTTGCGGTTCAAGGTAAGATTGACGTAAATACTGGTCCGTCTATGAACTTAACTTTTGGTGGTTCTTTAAATTACGGCTGGGGAAATGTTTATTCAAGAGCAGGTTCCTTGTTCAATTTTTCAAATTTCGGAGCATACAAAAATACAGATTGGAGAGTTTTTGGTAGATTGACACAACGTTTTTCTAATAGAACAGAAGGAAGTAGTTCTAAGATTAAAAGTGCATTCTATTCTTTAATGGTTGATTATTCTAAGACGAAAAGAGATAGATTTGATCCAAAACATAAATATAATTTATTTAATTATGGACATGTAGGTTATTTTGATTTAGAAAGAGAAAGAACATTTACAGGAACGTCAAATGATGGTCCTGTTCAGGAGGCAGTTCCACCAGTTGTGAATGTGACATTTACTCCGTCAGAAGCAAATCCAATGTTGGCGGCACAGACGGAACAATATTTTGGCTTGTTTGATTATTCAAACTACTGGCAGACAGAATCTAGGTATAGAAATTTAAACCAAGTACAAGCGGGAAGTGGTCTTAGAAATGGAGATACTCCTTTATCAGTGTATAACATTTGGAGTAATATAGGTTCTCCTTCTAACTATTTTCAAAAAGCTGAAAATGAACAAATTCGTGTAACTGGTTCTGGAGCAGTTAATATTGGTGATCATTCAATATCACTTGGTTTTGAATATGAACAACGTTACGACAGAGGATTTACGGCAGGTGCTAATGGGCCAGTTGGTTTGTGGAACTTAGCAAGACAATTGGTTAATGGACACATTGATAAAATTGATGATACCAACCCTACTTATACTTGGAATGCAGAACAAGGTCAAATTTACACAAGCTACGAGCCATTGAATACTGGGTATGCTTTTAATAGTGGTACCGGTCAGTATGGTGGAGATGCTCAAAATGATCAGCAATCATTCTTTGATTATAATTTAAGAGAGTATTTGAAAGGTGAGGGATTAATTTCAAGTGGTGGAGCAGGAAATGACTTTGTGAACATAGATCAGTACGATCCTAATATCTTTAAATTAGATATGTTCTCTCCAGATGAGTTACTAAATAGCGGAAGCTCTTATGTTTCTTATTGGGGATATGACCATACAGGTGAGAAAGTAAAAGGACAAACTGATATCCGCGCTTATTTTGAGGATTATGATGAAAACGGAAATTATAAAAGATTTGTAGGAGCTTACCAGCCAACTTATATCGCAGGATATTTGATGGATAAGTTTTCATTTAGAGACATCGTTTTTAACGTAGGTGTACGTGTTGATGTTTTTGATGCAAATCAACCGGTTTTAAAGGATAAGTACTTAGTTTATTCTGCAAGAACTGCTGATGAAGCGAAGTCACTAGCAGCAAATGACCCTTCGTTATCATGGATTGATATTCCTCAATCAATTGGTTCTGATTATATCGTTTATGTTGACGATGTAAATAGTCCAGGTTCAATTAAGGGGTTTAGAGATGGGGATACTTGGTTTGATGCAACAGGAACTGAAGTTCAAGATCCAAAATTAATTGAAGGTCCTAACGGTATCGCTCCTTATTTGCGTGATCCGGGGGCTACAACTCCAAGTGCTGAAGCATTTGAAGATTACAAAGCACAAATTAACATAATGCCAAGAATTTCATTTTCTTTCCCTGTTTCTGATGAGGCTTCTTTCTTCGCACATTATGATGTGTTGACAAAAAGACCAACGACAGGAGTGAGATTTGACCCTTATCAGTATCAGTTTATTTCAAATGGAAGTTCTACAATTAGTAATTCTAACTTGAAGCCAGAGAAAACAATTGATTACGAACTTGGTTTTCAACAAGTGTTGACAAAAACATCTTCCATTAAGATTTCTGCTTTTTACAGAGAACAAAGAGACAATGTTCAATTAGTGAATGTTACAGGAGCTTATCCTCGTACTTATAATAGTTATGGTAACAGAGATTTTGGAACTGTAAAAGGAATGACCATTTCTTATGACATGAGAAGAACAGGTAATTTAAGAATGAGAGCAAATTATACGTTACAATTTGCTGATGGTACTGGATCTAATGCAACATCTGCTGCGGGTATTATCAATGCAGGTCTTCCAAACTTAAGAGCAATTTTACCTTATGATTATGATCAACGTCACGCTTTTGCATTAACGATTGATTACCGTTATGGCGGAGGAGCTGATTACAACGGTCCTTCTATCGGAGATTTTAAGGTTTTAGAGAATACAGGTTTAAACATTGTTTCTAATATTTACTCAGGAAACCCTTATTCAAGACAAATTGGAATAACAAATGAAGGAGTGTTTAGTCCACTTAATTCTGGACTTACTGGAACAACAAATGGTTCTCGCTTACCTTGGTCTTATAGATTAGATTTACAAATTGATAGAAACTTTGATTTGGAATTTGGTAAAGAAGATAAGAAGAAAAGCGCTATGCTAAATGTTTATGTTCGTGTGACTAATTTATTGAACCAAAAAAATATTTTAGGATTGTATAGAGCAACAGGTAACTGGGATGATGATGGATATTTAGCTGCTAGCTCTAGCCAAGCTTCAATACAAAATCAAACTGATGAGCAATCGTTTAGAGATTATTATACAATGAAAATACAGAATCCGTATAATATTAGTGCTCCTCGCACAATTCGTTTAGGTGTTAAATTCGATTTTTAATCGACATTATATTAGATATTATGAAAAAGCAAATAATAACTTTATTTATTGGAACTTTATTTATTCTGAGTTCAAACCATGCGTTATCATACTTAAAGTATGAAACAAAAGGTAATAATCAGAATCAAAGTACTCCTAATTATGAAAAGGGAGCAAAATGCTCACCTTCAACGGAACGTTTAACCTTAGCTTTTAATGACGTAAGCGCGTTAATTGAACAAGGTGGTAGTATGTGGCAGAATAGGTCTCAAGGGGTTGCAGCATACGAAGTTCCCAAAGGAAGTGGATTAAAAGTGATTTATGCAGGTTCTTTATGGATGGGTGGAACAGATGTGAGTGGTCAGTTAAAGATTGCAGCATTGATGTTTAGACAGAATGAAGATTTTTGGGCTGGACCTTTAACGATTACTTTAGGTTCTGGGAATTATGACCCTATAGTCCCTGTTGGAGCTGCTGCTGTTCGTGATTTCGGAGCTGCCACTATTGAAGCAGGTCAATGTGAGGCTTATGATAAGTTCTTTACTATCTCAAAAGCAGAGGTAATCAAATTTAGTATTTGGTGGGACTGTGATAATGGAATCTTGCCAGCAGAGAGTTGTGAAGGTGTTGAAAAACCAGGGACACAAACAATGGATAGAATTAATAACTGGCCAGCTCATGGTAATGCAACATTTAATCAAGATTATTATTTAGCACCGTTTTATGACAATCCAAATGGTCCATCGGGGGTTGATTTAACGTATAATCCGGAAGATGGTGATTACCCTTGGTTTGATGATATTCTTGGTAGAGATGATATTGAATGTGGATTCGATAGAAGAATTTCTCTTTTTGGTGATGAAACGAACTGGTGGGTTTTCAATGATGTGGGTAATATCCACGGTGAAACACAAGGAGATCCAATTGGTATGGAAATTCGTGCACAGGCTTTCGCTTTCGCCACAAATGACGAAGTGAATAGAATGACTTTCTATAATTACGAATTAATCAATAGAGGGACACAAACCTTATTCAATACTTACTTTTCTCAGGTAGTTGATGCTGATGTTGGGTATGCTAATGATGATTATACAGGTTGTGATGTTTCTAGAGGTCTTGGTTATATGTATAATGGAGATAATGATGATGAAAACAATGGTGGTAACTTAGGTTACGGAGCTAATCCTCCTGCAGTTGGATGTGATTTCTTTGAAGGTCCATATCAAGATGCAGATGGTAGAGATAATGTAGGTCCATATTTCGATACTATTCTTAACATTGATGTGATACCAACAGTTGCTGATGCGATTAATGATACAGGAATTGTTTACAAAGGGATTGGTTTAGGGTATTCTGATGGTATCGTCGATAACGAACGATTTGGAATGAGAAGATTTACTTATTTTACAGGTCAAGGTGCTTCTTTCCCTCATTCAGATCCTCAAAATGGAACGCAATTTTATAATTTCATGAGTGGTTCTTGGGCAGATGGCTCTGAAATGTATTATGGAGGTACTGGTGCTACAGGGACTTTGCCTGCAGATTATTTATTTCCTGGTGATTCAGACCCATTAAATTGGAGTACGGCTGGTCAGGTTCCTTCTTTTGACGGTTGGAGTGAAACAAATATAGATGGTAGTTTTAACAGTAATGCTCCTGGAGATAGACGTTTTGTTCAGTCTGCAGGTCCATTTACATTAAAGCCTGGTTCCGTTAATAACATTACTGTTGGTATTGTCTATGGTAGAACTGCATCAGGAAATGCCGAAGCATCAATTGATGTAATGAAAATTGCAGATACTAAAGCACAAGCATTATTTGATGCATGTTTTA
>DQTF01000203.1 GCA_015662935.1 Crocinitomicaceae bacterium
TTCAATTTTCGCTTTCTTAGCTTTTAATTCTTCTTTTGAAGGTTTATTGAAAATGGTAAATACAGAAAGTATTAATCCAATTAAAACGAGTCCGACGACGGTATTCTTATCCATTATTATATTTTACTTTATTATTTATTATTCATTGCAGCTTTCACAAACGCGACAAACAGCGGGTGTGGGTTTGCAACAGTACTCTTGTATTCTGGATGGAACTGTGCTCCAACGAACCAAGGATGATTAGGAATCTCGACAACTTCAACCAATCCTGATTCAGGATTTTTTCCAGTTGCTTTCATTCCATTTTCTTCGTATTGTTCTAAGTATTTGTCATTGAATTCATAACGGTGTCTATGACGTTCTGAAATCAAATCAGTATTATATGCAGTTGAAATATTTGAACCAGGGGTCAATTGACATTTATACGCTCCTAATCTCATTGTGCCTCCGAGATTCGAGATGTTTTTTTGCTCTTGCATCATGTCAATTACTGGGAATTTGCAATCTTCAATGATTTCAGTTGTGTGTGCTTCAGTCATTCCTAAAACATTCCTGCCGAATTCAATTACAGCACATTGCATTCCTAAACAGATTCCTAAAAATGGAATCTTATTTTCTCTCGCATATTTTACAGCTTCTATTTTACCTGAAATACCTCTCGATCCAAATCCAGGAGCAACGAGGATTCCATTAAGACCATTCATTTCTTCTTCTAGGTTGTTTGCAGTAATTTTATCGGAATGAATCCAACGAACATTGACTTTTACATTGTTTGTTGCTCCAGCATGAATTAATGATTCGGATATTGACTTGTAAGAATCTTTTAACTCAACATATTTACCAATCAAACCAATTGTAGTTTCTGATTGAGGGTTTTTTAAACGCGAAAGGAATTCTTTCCATTGTGTTAGTTCAGGAGATGTCTTAGCAGATAAGCTCAATTTTTCTAAAACAATTTTATCTAATTCTTCTGCTTGCATTAAAAGTGGAACCTCGTAAATGGTATCAGCATCACGAGCTTCGATTACTGCATTCATATTGACATTACAGAACTTAGCAATCTTCCTACGTAAGTTTAAATCTAACTCATACTCTGTTCTGCAGCAAAGAATGTCAGGTTGTACACCTAATTCTAATAATTGCTTTACAGAATGTTGCGTAGGTTTTGTTTTCAATTCTCCCGCCGCCGCCAAGTAAGGAACTAACGTCAAGTGAATAACGATGCAATCATCTTCAAATTCCCATTTCATTTGACGAACAGCCTCTACATATGGAAGAGATTCGATGTCACCAACAGTTCCTCCAATTTCAGTTATTACAATATCGTAGGTTCCTTTCTTTCCTAGAATTTGAATACGTTCTTTTATTTCATTGGTGATATGAGGAATAACTTGAACCGTTTTCCCTAAAAACTCGCCTCTACGCTCTTTATCAATAACAGATTGATAAATACGACCTGTTGTAACATTGTTTGCTTGAGAAGTAGGAACATTTAAAAAACGTTCGTAGTGACCCAAATCTAAATCTGTTTCTGCACCATCGTCCGTTACAAAACATTCTCCATGTTCGTAAGGATTCAAGGTTCCTGGATCAATATTGATGTACGGATCTAATTTTTGAATAGTTGTAGAATATCCTCTAGCCTGCAATAGCTTGGCAAGCGAGGCCGAAATGATTCCTTTTCCTAGAGAAGAGGTAACCCCTCCAGTTACGAAAATGTATTTTGTAGAATTTGACATATTATTTACAAGGTAACTTCGGGGGGCAAAGTTACAAGATTACTTGTAGGTACAATGTTAAAAGTGATTTTATTTTATCGGGTAGTTGAATCTATCATTTTAAATAATGAATGTAACATTGTTCAAAACTTCCAGTTATTAGAATGGGGATGGAAAATATTAATGTCTACTTTAGACAAACTAAAAATAAAATTATGTTATTAAAAGGATTAGCCATTGCATTATTTACATGGGTAAGTATTTCTGTGAATGCGCAAGATTGGAGTACGGTAAATTACGAATACGGAAAGCTTTATAAAGGGTATATAATTAACAATGAGGGAGATAGGTTAGATGGGTTCATCAAATATCGCAATCGTTGGGCAATGCAAAACGAAGTCAGTTTTTACAAGGTGAATAACTTAGAAAGCAAGAAAACTAAATATTTAACAGCTAACATAAGCGAATACAAAGTAGGGGACAAAATTTATCATGTGATCCCTTATTCTGGTAAGGCAGGTATTCTTCATAAAGCAAATCTTGTTATCGATGCAGAAGGCTGTATCAAAGAATACGTCTGGTATGATAGAGCCTCTTCTTATAATAAATTAAGAAAGAGACCAGGAGAAACGGATGAAGATTTTGGAGCAAGAAAATTTCCGTCAACTAAAGTGTTTTATAAAAGTACAGATGAAATGGGAGTGACAAAAGCTTTTTTTAAGAATGATTTTAAAAAGAAAATGAGTTCATATACGGCTTCAAATAAAGAATTATCAAAAAAAATAAAAAAAGCAACTGCTGGTTATTCAAAGGTGCAGGATATAAATAAGATATTTAAGGAGTATAACGAAGAGTGTAAATAAGTTTTTTATGTACTCGATTTAACTTACTAATGTATTTGTGAGGAAAACAGGAATGGATATCATTTAATAAATATAACCCCAAAACAAGAAAATTCTCTTTTCTCCGTTGTACATTCGTACGAATGTATTTCAAATATCAAATATTAGTCATCCTACTGCTTGTTAGTGCTAGCATTTCACATGCGCAAACATCTAGCTTGCGTGAGAAAGTAATAGTGGTGTCTGATACGATACAATTAGATTCTTTAAGTATTTACCCCAATTCTTTTGACCTTTTTTGTGATGGAAGACAGCTTCCAAGAGAAGACTATCAATTAGATTATGCCTCCGCAAAATTATATTTACAAACAAATTGTGGGGGAGAATTATCAACGAAGTACCGTGTTCTTCCAATGGATTTATCTAAAATCTATCAAACGAGAGATACATCTATGCTGTTTTCTAAAGAAAAAGGTTTTCGAGATCGTTTTCTGATAACAACAACTAATCAGAATGTAGATGTCTTTGGAGGTTCTAGTTTACATAAGTCGGGTAGTATTTCTCGTGGAATTTCTTTTGGTAATAATCAAGACTTAGGCGTTAATTCATCTTTGAATCTTGAATTGTCAGGAAACATTGCTCCTAACTTAAAGTTACTCGCCTCAGTGACAGATGATAACCTCCCTATTCAAGCGGATGGAAACACCAATAAATTACAAGAATTTGATCAAGTGTTTATACAGGTTTACAACGATCGATTTAGAATGATAGCCGGTAACTTCTGGTTGAAGAAGCCTACTGGATATTTCATGACCTATAACAAACGTGCTCAAGGGTTAACCCTCGACTACCAATGGACTGCTGATACAGTAAAAATTTGGAAGACACAGGTAAGTGGTGCATTGTCGAAAGGAAAATTTAGAAGGCAAATTATTCAAGGAGTTGAAGGAAACCAAGGTCCGTATCGTTTAAAAGGAAGAGAGAATGAACCATTTATTATTGTTCTTGCAGGAACAGAAAAAGTTTACATTGATGGGAAGTTGCTAGAAAGGGGGCAAGCATACGACTATGTAATCAATTATAATACTGCGGAAGTTACGTTTACTTCTCGAAACCTCATAACCAAAGACAGAAGAATTGTCGTTGAATTTCAGTACTCAGATCAGAATTATGCCCGTTCTTTATTTCAGACATCTACGACTTATTCTTCTAAAAAAATGAAGTTTTGGTTCAATGCGTATTCTGAGCAAGATGCCAAGAATCAATCACTGCAACAAGATTTATCCCTTAGTCAGAAGAAGCAATTGGCAAGTATTGGTGATACATTAGATTTAGCAAGAATTTCAAGCATCGATTCTGTTGGTTATTTTGAGAATCAGAATTTATACGCATTAATTGATTCTCTAGGAATAGATTCTGTTCTTCTATACAGTGCATCAACAGATTCTGCATATTTCAGAGCAACGTTTGAGTTTGTCGGAGCAGGAAATGGAGATTATGTTTTTAGTCATTTCAATGCGCTTGGAAAGGTGTATAAATGGGTAATGCCAATTGCAGGAGTGCCACAAGGTGATTATGCTCCTTCACGATTGATTATTACGCCGAAGCAAAAACAAATGGTAAGCTCCGGTGTTGATATTGCCATTACGAAAAAATTAAAGTTGTATACAGAATTGGCATATTCCAAGAATGATGTCAATACATTCTCACGATTCGATGCAAAGGATGATAAAAGCTTTGCAGGACGTACAAGGTTAACAGGAGATGTGTATTTGAGCAAAGATTCTCTACCGTCATGGATTATGCGTACGAAATTAGAAATAGAAGCGAGAGATCAATATTTTTCTCCCATTCAACAATATCGTGCCGTAGAATTTGATAGAGATTGGAATACACGAAATAAAGGCTTCCAAGGCAATCAAGTTGCATCAACTGTTGGAACAAATTTCATCAATCGCAAGTATGGAAACCTCAATTTAGAAGGTCAATCTTATGTGATTGGTGGCGATTACGAAGGTTTACGTGGAGCTTTGAACGGTAAATGGAATCAACGAGGTTTTTCAGGTGTTTGGGATGCCAGTTATTTATCAAGTAAAACAACAGAACAGAATGAGTTCATTCGGCATCGTTCTGACTTTTCGCAGAAGTTAGGAAGAATTAAAATCGGTTACAAAGATGACCATGAATTGAACCGTTTTAACAAAGGCTTTTTGCAAACAAATAGTTATCAATTCTACGATTATCAAATCTATGTTGCGAACAGTGATTCTGCAAAAAATGAATACCGAGTATTTTACAGAGAAAGATACGATAAACGTTCTGACAGCACACGATTAATTCCAATAGCGAAAGCAAAATCAATAGGAGGAGAGTTGCGTTTTAAGAATTGGAAAAATCAGAAGTTAAATTTAATCGGAAGTTACCGTGAATTAGCAATCATTGATTCTGTTTTGGCTAATCAAACACCTGAAAATACAATTTTAGGAAGGATAGAACATTCCATTCGCTTGTTTAAAAATGCACTTTCTCTAAGTACTTTTTACGAGGTTGGTTCTGGATTAGAATTGAAGAAAGAGTTCTTGTACATACAAGTCAATACTGGTCAAGGAATTTATACTTGGATTGATTATAATGGTGACGGAGTAAAAGATCTCAATGAATTTGAAATTGCACAATTCGCTGACCAAGCAAGCTATATTCGTGTGTTTACGCCAAGTAATCAATATGTAAAAACTTACTCGAATGAATACAATCAATCAATCTACTGGAGACCAGAGAGAATATGGTCTTCAAAGAAAGGCATCTTGAAAGTGTTATCTAAATTCTCTGATCAAGCGAGGGCAAGAATCAAACACAAAACAAGTTTCTTTGATGGCAATGAAGCGTTTAATCCGTTTGTGGAAAGTGTGAACGATACCAATTTAATCTCCACAACTTCTAATCTGAGAAACACTTTGTTTTTCAATCGGACATCTAGTATTTTTAGTGCAGAATACACTTTTAATGATGTAACGAGTAAAACACTCCTTGCAAGCGGGTTTGATTCTCGGTCTAACAATTACAATCAACTTTCTTTCCGTTGGAACATTCGTAAGAAGTTTTCAATTAAAGCCTCTGCTAAGCTAGGAGAAAAGAACGCACGTGCTGATTATATCTCTGGTCGTGATTACGAACTCAAATATTACTTCATAGAGCCTAGTTTTATTTACCAACCAAACACGGTGTTTAGAGTAACTTTAGACGGTCGTGTTTCTGAAAAAAGAAACAGTGACTTGTTTGGTGGAGATGTCTCTTCGGTTCTTGAAATAGGAACAACTTTTAAGTACAACCAATTAGAGAAAGGAAGTTTACAAGGAGGATTTAAAATGGTGCAA
>DQTF01000222.1 GCA_015662935.1 Crocinitomicaceae bacterium
CTTTGTACTTTCTCTTTCTGCTTCTACCGCTTTTCTTTCCATTCGAGAAATCCGCTTACAAACATCATTCAAGTCAGATCCGTAGCGGTGCTTTTTTGTAGTTAGTTCCTCCTGAACAATTCGGTGAACAATTAAATCCGCATACCTTCGAATGGGAGAAGTAAAGTGAGTATAATTATTAAAAGCCAAACCGTAGTGACCAATATTATCCGTTTCATAAGTTGCTTTTGCCATCGAACGAATTGCCATCGATTGAATTAAAGGGAATTCATTTTTATATCGGATATCTGCTAATAAAGCATTGATATTTTTTGATATTTTAGTAGGGTCAGTGACATCAATATCATATCCAAACTTACGAATAAATAAGGTAAACATTGCAATTTTTTCAGGATTAGGGTTGTCATGACACCTATAAACAAAAGGAATTTTATTCTCCCCTTTTTTCTTATTAGCAATAAAGGATGCAACTTTTCGATTTGCAAGCAACATAAATTCTTCAATTAATTTATGCGCATCTTTAGATGTTTTTATAATGACATCAACCGGAAAACCATCGTCATCTAATTGAAAACGAACTTCTTCACTTTCAATATTCATAGCACCTTTATCTAAACGTGCTTTACGGAGAATTTTCGCAATTTTATCGAGTGTGAGGATTTCTTTATCAAACTCTCCCGCTTGTCCTTCAATTATTTCTTGTGCTTGCTCGTAGCTATATCTTTTATTAGAATGAATAACTGTCTTACCGAACCATTGATTGTAAACTTTTCCTGTTTCATCTATTTCAAAAACGGCAGAAAAGCTGAACTTATCTTCATTAGGCCTCAGTGAGCAAACGAGGTTAGACAATTGTTCAGGCAACATTGGAATAACTCGATCAACTAAATAAACAGAATTAGAACGCTTAAGAGCTTCGGTATCCATTGCACTTCCAGGAGTCACATAGTGACTAACATCAGCAATATGAACGCCTACCTCAATGTTTCCGTTCTCCAACCTTTTAAATGATAATGCATCATCAAAATCTTTTGCATCAACAGGGTCGATAGTAAATGTTGTCACATCTCTAAAATCTCGCCTCCTTAGAACCTCTTTTTGGTCTAATTCTAAATGAATTTTCTCTGCTTCAGAAAGAACCTCAGGAGCAAATTGATAATCTAAACCTTGATTAACCAATATACTAATCATTTCTACATCATTTCCTCCACTATTTCCTAGCACTTCAATTACCTCTCCGTAAGGGTTTTTAGCAGACTTTGGCCAAACAGTAATTTTTGCAATAGCCTTATCTCCGTCTTTTGCTCCTTTTAATTTTTCTTTTTGAATGAATAAATCCGTCCCAACTCGAGGGTTATCAGGAATGAGAAAAGCAAACTTTTCATTCATTTGAATGGTTCCGACAAACTGTGTTCTTTCTCTGTTAACAACCTCGATAATTTCTCCTTCCGGTCGTTTTTTTCCTTGTTTGGTAATTTGAACCTTTACTAAATCTCCTCCAAGTCCTTGGTTTACGTGTTTTTCAGGAATGTAAATATCTTCCATATCAGAATCATCAACAATAACAAAACCAGCACCTCTAGCAGTTACCTGTAATATTCCTTCGTAAATAGAGTCAGATTGATTTAATTTATAAGAGCTATAACCGTCCTTCTTTAAAAAGTTGGTTTTTGAAAGGTCTTCTAAAATTGAATAGACAAGCTTTCTGAGAGCAGACTCTTTTACATTAATTAATGCACAAATCTGTTTGTGGTTTAGTGAGCTATCACTATTTTCTGTGAACACCTTTCTAATTATGTGCGATAAACTTTGTTTAAGTTTTTTTTTTGATTTTTTTCCTTTTGACATTACTACGAAGATAGTCTTTCTTTGTTAATAATAAATTCTTCGATTATGATAACTTTGTAAAAACACGACATTATGAACACAAGAGTAGAAAAAGCACTGAATGAGCAAGTTGAGAAAGAAGCATCTTCTTCACAGTTTTACTTAGCAATGGCTTCTTGGGCAGAAGGAAAAGGACTAAACGGTACAGCAAAGTTTTTATACACGCATTCTGATGAAGAACGATTTCACATGTTGAAACTGGTTAAATTTATTAATGAAAGAGGAGGAAGCGCAATAATTCCTGGGTTAGGTGTTCCACAAAAAAACTTTAAAGGAATAGAAAATGTATTCCAACTATTGCTAGATCACGAGTTAGCAGTAACCGACAGTATCAATAACCTAGTTGATATTTGTCTGCAAGAAAAAGATTATAGTACACATAACTTTATTCAATGGTACGTTTCTGAACAGCTAGAGGAAGAAGCTTTAGCAAGAACAATTTTAGATAAAATTAAATTGATTGGAAACGATAAAGGAGGATTGTATTTATTTGATAGAGATTTAGAAAATGCTGCTATTCAAATAGATAAACCAGCAACATTTTAGTTACCTTAGTAAGATGATTAAGTGTTGTCTCCTTATCTTAATGTCTTGCGTTTTTCTTTTTTCGCACGCACAAACAAAATTTAGGTTTAATAATTACACCATTAATGATGGACTTTCTCAAAGTTCCGTAACAACAATTATTCAAGATGATTTAAGTTCTTTATGGATTGGAACACAAGATGGTTTAAATCGATTTGATGGACATTCTTTTGAGGTTTTTACCTCAGATAAAACAGAAGGATTAGAAAGTGAATTTATTCTTTCTTCAATAAAAGATAAGGACGGAGACCTTTGGTTTGGAACAAATCATGGTTTGACAATTTATCATCACAAGAAAGAAAAATTTGAAAGTTATTTTATTGGAAACGGAGATAAACAACAAATAAATGACTTACTGGAAGATAATAAAGGTAATATTTGGCTGTCAACCCTTGCATCGGGATTGTTTAAGTTTAACAAAAAGTCTAAAAAATTTACCAGTTATTCTACTGCTTTTTCAACGTTAAGAATTAAGAATATTGAAATTACAGAAAAAGGGTTGATTGTTGTTTCAACAGAAGACCTAGGAGTGTTTTTATTTAACCCTTTTCAAAAAACAACAACGAAAATCTCTTATTTTTCAGAGAAAAAGATTACCATTAATCTCATTCGTGCGTTAGAAAAAAATAAGCTTTTCTTCGCATGTAATAATGGTGTTTTTGAATACAACCTATCTACCAAGCGTGTTAATAAAAAATTTGATTATTTAAATAGAAAGTATGGGTCTCAAAACATATCAGATCTATATTTTGACTCAGAAATAGGTTGGCTTCTATCAACAAATGACAACGGCCTGTTCATTGTACAGAATGACGGGAAAATTTCACATTCTACAGAGGATATTTTTCAGAAAGATGCTTTATTATTCAATGTAATAAACACATTATTTAAAGACGAATCCGGCACCTTTTGGATTGGCTCTCAACGAGGAATTTCTAGTTTTAATCCCTTGTCAAAAAGTTTTATTGGAATAGGACCAAGTGCATTACCGGAAAAAGGAATACCAACACCTAGTGTTTGGAGTTTCTCAGAAGACGAGCAGTATTTATATATAGGAACAGATAAAGCCGTTTCTAGAATGGATAAAAAAACAGGCGTTTTTAGACAGTTTTACAGAACGAAAGACAATAAATCCGGCATAAGAGAAATGGCAATACTTTCTCTACAGGCGATTTCTAAAAATAAAATTATTGCGGGTTGTGCTGATGGCCTTTTCATTTTAAACATCACAAAAGGAAGCTATTCTTACGAAAGAATAACAGGTTCTAATGCAAATAAACACAACCGTATTTACTCCACTCTTCACTGGAAAAAAGACAAGTATTGGCTAGCAACAAAAGATGGAGCGTTGTTATTTAATAGTAAAACAAATACAATAGAAGCGTTTGAGTATTCAACAAAAGACACAGGCAATACTATTTCAAAAGGCATTTGTAGAATGGTTTTTAAGGATAATAATAATTCAATTTGGTTTGCGACAAGCACAGGAGGTTTAAATATTCTCTCCGAAAAGAATAATGAAATAATTATTAAACCTTACGTATATAATCACATTCTTAAGAAGATAAGCAAAGAATCAATAGCATCAATGTACCAAGATGATTCAGGACTGTATTGGCTAGGTACAATTGGAGATGGCTTGATAAGGTGGGATGCAACAAACAAAAAAGCAAACATTTTTAATAAGTCAAATGGCTTACCAAACAATGTTGTTTATGCTGTGATTCCAGGAAAAGAAAACACACTTTGGTTAAGCACCAATAAGGGGCTTTCGGAATTGAATTATCGAACGAACCAAGTTAAAAACTACACCGAAATAGATGGGTTAATGAGTAACGAGTTTAACCTTGGGGCCCATATGAAATCTAAATCAGGAGACATTTATTTTGGAGGGATTTATGGATACAATTATTTTAACCCAAATAACTTGGTAAGCAACAAAAAAGATGTGTCTGTTGTTTTTACGAAGTTTAGATTAGAAAATGATAAAGATGAGGAATTTAAGGACGAAGAGCCAATTTTTTTAAAAGACGAGGTTCTTTTAGACTATAATCAAAGAAGTTTTACTATTCGATTTCAACCGACAGACTTAAGTCAACCTGAACTTTTGAATTATAAATATCAATTAGAAGGTTCTGATGAGGGTGAAATAATAATCGGTTCTCAAAACGAAATTCACTTTAATTCATTATCTCACGGTGACTATACCTTAAAAGTGTACGCAAGGTTAGGGGAGGGTAAATGGTCAAGTTATCCGGCAGAAATTAAAATAGGAATCTCTCCTCCATTTTGGTTGACATGGCCGTTTATAGCATTTTCTGTTTTGTTTATAGCTTTATTTGTTCGATTCATTATAAAAAAAAGAGTGGCTGATGCTAGAAGAGAGCAGGTTCAATTGGAAATAAAAATAAACGAGAGAACAAGAGAGATAAAAACCCAAAACAAGAAAATTGAACTTCAAAAGAAAAAGCTTGAGAAAGAACGAAATACGGTTATTCTACAGCAAAAAGAATTACAGAAAGAAAAAGATAAAACGGAGCGTCTTTTAAAGAATATAATTCCAGAGTCTACTGCTGATGAATTAAAGAAAAAAGGAAAAGCGAGGGCAAGGTCGTATAAAAAAGTATCTGTTCTATTTACAGATTTTATTGGTTTTTCAAAAATTTCAGATGAAATGACCGCTTCTGAACTAGTCAAAAAACTAGATGTTTATTTCACAAAATTTGATGAAATAATCATTAAAAACAATCTTGAAAAAATAAAAACGATTGGTGATGCATACATGTGTGCAGGTGGTGTTCCTGTAAGAAATACAACCAATCCAATTGATACCGTAACCGCAGCACTTCAAATCCAAGCATACATGCAAAAACGGATGAACGATGCTATAGCGAATGACAGAGATTATTGGGAGTTGCGTTTAGGAATAAACACAGGAGAGGTAACTGCAGGTGTAATTGGTAGTGAGCGTTTAGCATTTGATATTTGGGGGGCAACTGTTAATCGTGCTCAAAGAATGGAGATGCATGGTCAACCTGGAAAAGTTACCATCTCAGGAGCAACTTATACTAACATAGAACCGTATTTCGAGTGTCGTTATGCAGGAAAGGCTCAAACGAAAAGTAGAGATATGATGGAAATGTATGTGGTTGAGCGTATAAAACCCGAACTTTCTATAAAAGGAGAAGGAATTGTCCCAAATGATAAGTTTCACAAAATTGTAAACCTACACCATTACAGTTCTATTAATTATTACAAGGCAGAAAGACACATTGTAAGAGTTTTAGAACAGCAATTATCAGAAAACCTACACTACCATAGTATTGCTCACACAAAAGATGTTGTAAACGCTGTAGAACGACTTGCTTTAGCAGAAAATGTAACAGATGAAGGCTTGTTTTTATTAAAATCTGCGGCAACCTATCACGACGCTGGTTTTGTTGAACAATATGAGAAAAACGAATACATCGGTGCAAGAATGGCAGAAGAAATTCTTCCGCTTTACGGTTATACCTTAGAGCATATTGAAAAAATAAAAGAGCTAATTTATGTGACAGAAATACCACATAAACCGAAGAATAATTTAGAAGAAATTATTTGCGATGCAGATTTAGACTACCTCGGGAGAGATGATTTTCATACAATCGCATCTAGGCTATGTAAAGAATTAATAGAGCACGGTAAAATAGAAAACGAAAAGCAGTGGGATGAAATCCAAGTTCAATTTCTAACAAAACATAAGTATTTTACAAAAACAGCAAAGAGAACTAGGAGAAAGAAGAAGTTGGAAAACCTACAAGAAATAAAAGAGAAGTTGAAACGAGATAATTACAAATAAAAAAAACGCCAATGAAACCATTGACGTTTTTTTTATTACTAAATTTTTTATCCGTTAAAATCAACAGCCAAAGTTGTAGTTCCTTCAATTGGATTCATTACTAAAACAGGAATTTTAGCATCATTAGTCATAATAAACTCTTCGTGTTTAGCTGTTAAAACACCCAACAGATTTGATTTGTTTAGGTTCATAATAGCGATAAGGTCAGCATCTATACTAACCGCATGTTTTATAACCTCATTATCAAAACCACTGCCTTTTACAACCTTAATTGACATTGAAATATCCCTTTCCCCTAAATATTTTTCAGCAAACTGTACGTTTGCTTTTACCTTATGAGATAACCACTCGTCTTTTTCTTCAGGAATGATAATATGTATGTTAGAGTTGAAATATTTCGCAATGTTTGCAACAATCGCTAATTTTTGCTTTGTTTCTTTATTTAGGTCTAATGGTAAAACAATATCATCATACCCTGTTTCTTTAGGTGTAGATTCTTGAACAATGATAAACGGAACAGAAGAATGAGTAATTACCCTTAATGCATTCATCCCTGTTAAATGTTGCCAACCATGTGTTCCATGAGTACCCATAAAAATAAGTTCAGAATGGTGTTCTGCAGCAAAATCTCCAATATCTTCAAATATGTTACCAACACGCACAGAGGTTGTTATTTTAACACCTTTAGAATAAGATGCTATAATTTCATCTAGTTTTATTTCTGCACCTGCAATGTCTTTATTCTTCCCAACAACATGCAAAAGAAATATTTCTGCTCCCAACGGTTTGGCGGTAGCAATTGCATGATCAAGCGCAATGTTAGACACGCTTGTAAAATCGTGAGGGACGATAAAGTTCTTAGTTCTCATTTTTTTAGTTTTAGTTTATGAATATACACAAATATACGAATAAAGCAAAGAATCAACTCTTAGCAATAACTTCAAGTAGCATTTAGTTTACACTTCTTTTTTCTTCTAACGAACCCTTTAATCAACCCATTAGAAAGCACAGCTATAATAATTACGACTGCCCCAATATAAAAATGAGTACTTAAAAGGTCATTTTCATTTAGGATAAAAATAGCGAGAAAAAGCGTATAAATAGGCTCTAAATTAATAGATAGAGAAACAGTAAATGCACCTAATTGTTTTAAGACGATTACTGTTGCTAGAAAAGCAAAGGAGGTGCAAACAATACCTAAGAATAACAACCAATAAAAATCAGAGTAGGATATTTCAAAAAGGGAAAAATTAAACCTTCCTATAATGATGAGAAAAACAGAAATTCCGACAGAAGCAGAAAGCATTTCGTAGAAAGTAATGATTCCTGCGCTTTCTTTCTCAACAATTTTAGTGTTAAACACAGAGAATAATGCGGCGAATAGCGCAGAAATTAATCCATAAAAAAGAGCTGTGTATTCACTTTCCGTAAACCCTGAGCTTGTAATATAGATTCCAAGAACAACAACAAGACTAAGAACAATTTCCAGCAAGCTTATTTTTCTTTTCATAACTAAAGGTTCCATCCAAGCGACATGAAGAGTGGTTGTTGAAAGGCATAATATTCCTAAAGAAGCTGTTGAAAGTTGAATAGAATGATAAAATGTTAACCAATGAATAGCGACAAATAAACCGACCAAGCTAATTTCTAAAAAACTTTTGGTAGATTTTGTTTTAATACTTTTTTTGGTAAACGCAAAATAAATACTGAGTGCAACGAAAGCAATAACCACTCGGTACCATACGATTTGTATGGCATCAAGAAGAATTAATTTTCCTAAAATCCCCGTGAATCCCCAAATAAAAATGATGAGGTGCATTAGAATTAAATATTTAAACCTAGAAGTCATGGTGTAAAACTAAAAAAAGCGCTCTGTTTAAAGAGCGCTTTTAAAAAATATAGTAAAGAAATATTATTTCATTTTCTTAAGTATTTTTTTTCGTTTTGCATCTAATTTAGCTTGTGAAGTATCTAATTTAGAATTTGCTTCGTCTAATTTCTTTTGAGAAACGGCTAATTTTTCAAGGTCTCCACCTTTCTTAATTTTCTTATCCAGTTTCTTTTGTTTAGACTCTAACTTTTTTCTGCTTTTTTCAAGTTTCTTCTGTGAACTATCGAGTTTATCAAGTTTCTTTTGACTTGCGGCAGCTTTTTTTGCTTCTTTTTCTGCAGCTTTTGCTTCTTTTTCCGCTTCCTTTACTTCTTTTTCTGCCTCTTTCGCTTCTTTCTCAGCTTTCTTAGCTTCTTTAGCGGCATCTTTTTTAGCCTCAGCTTCCGCCTTTTCTTTCTTTTCTTCTTCTTTCGCTTCTTTCTCTTTCTCTTTCTTTTCTTTTTCAGCTTCTTCTTTCATTTCGTCAGCTTCTTTCTCTTTTTCTTTAGCTGCTTTTTCTGCATCTTCACGAGCTTTTTCTTGCTCTTTTTGAGCTTTATCAGACTCTTTCTTGGCATCTTTCTCCGCGTCCTTCGCTTTTTCAAGCTCTCCTCCTGCGCTTTTTAATGCCTCTTCTCTCGCCTTCGCTTCTTCTGCTCTTTTCTTAGCCGCTTCTTCTCTTACTTTTATATCCTCTTCTATTTCTTTTCTTTTTTCTTCAGAAACAGTTGTAGAATTGTTTTTTATCTCTTCCGCTCTTTCTTTAGCTTCCTCAGCTTTCTTTTTTGCTTCTTCTACTTCTTTAAGAGAGCTTTCTTTTTCTTTCGCTAGTTCTTCAGCTTCCTTTCGTAACTCTTCTTGGCTTTTGATAGCATCCTCTTTACGTTGAATAGCCTCTTCTGCTTCTTTTTTCTCTTTTTCAATTTGTTCTTGTGTTTTTATAACACGAACATCAGATTCTTCAGTTATTTCTTCAACAGAATCACCCTTACCTTTTAATGTAAAAGAATAAGTTTTTCCATTTTCTAACTTAATATCTGTTAGTTTTTGCGACTTATATAAAGAGTGATAAACTTCTACGGTTACAGCTTGACTCCCATAACTTGCAATAGAAATAGTTGCATTACCACTTTCATCAGTTGTTCCAGCACCAATTACCATTCTTTGAGCAACAATTTTAACAAGCGCTCCTTTTACTGGTTTTCCTTCACTGCTTACAGCAATTACTACATCAACTTTTTCTTTTGCTATATTTTCAATAGACACAACTGTTCTTGCGTTGGATGCAAAAGAACCAAATGATGCTAAGACAACAGCTACTAATACGTAAACTTTTTTCATTTTTCTAAAAATTATAATCCTAAATATACAGAATTCATTTATAATGTACTCGTCTATTCAAAAATAGTTCCAAAAATTCTTTACTTTTATTCTATGCAATTTGAATTGATTAAAGGACAACATATTTTAAAGCAACACTTAATTGATGAGGTTAATAATGAAAAGGTAAGCCATGCACAAATTTTTATAGGTAAACCAGGCTATGGAACACTTCCGTTAGCAATCGCGTTTGTTCAATACTTATTTTGTGAAAACAAAGCAGAAAAAGACAGTTGCGGTGTTTGCCCTTCTTGTAGAAAGGTTGAAAAATTACAACATCCAGATTTACATTTTTCCTTTCCAACTGTTCAAACAGATAACAAAACATCCAACCCATTACTAAGTTCTTGGAGAGATCAACTGTTTAATACCCCCTATTTTGATTTGAATACTTGGTTAAAAAGAATTGATACAAAAGAAAGAAAACCAATCATTAGCGTTTATGAAAGTGTAGAAATCATCAAAAAGCTAAGCCTAAAATCATTTGAAGGCGGATATAAGGTGATGATTATTTGGATGGCAGAAACAATGAATACGCAAACAGCAAATAAGTTGCTTAAAATTATTGAAGAACCACCAAAGAATACGCTTATAATACTTGTAACAGAGTCAGAAGAACAAATCCTTCAAACAATATTATCTAGAACGCAAGTTGTTAGGGTTCCACGATTAAGTTGGGATGACATTAATTTATCTTTAAAATCGAAAGGAGTTATCTCTTCCGTTTCTGACAGTATTGCAGGAAGATCTGAGGGGGACTTAATCGAAGCAATGAATATTGCAAATGAGGAAACCGAAGGAAACTTAAATTATGAAAACTTCACTCAATTAATGAGGGTTGGTTATAAAAAGAATGTACTAGATATGATTGCTTGGTCAGAAAAAATAGCCGGGACGAGTAAAGAAAATCAAAAGCAGTTCTTAACCTATGCCTTACACATGTTTAGGCAAAGCATATTGAGAAATTATACAGGAGAGTTAATTACAAAAGTGTCCGAAAATGAAGATGCATTCTTACAAAATTTCGCGAAATTTATTACAGGAAATAATATCATAAGCATGACACAATCTTTTAGTGAATCCGTTTATTATATTGAGAGAAATGCAAATTCAAAAATTCTTTTCACGAACCTTTGTTTTCAGGTAATGAGACATATCCACAATGCATAGTTGATTTTCTATTCACGAGAATTATTTTTTAAAACGAACAAAGAGATGAATAATGTGTATTTTTAACCCAAAGAAATATAGACTATGAGTTGTACCAACTGTGGAGATGGAACTCCAAACGGATGTAAAAATAACGGTACTTGTAGTTCTGGCGGATGTAATAAACTAGAGGTGTTTGATTGGTTAGCAAATGTTGCTTTACCAAACGGACAGGTTCCTTATGATATAGTTGAGGTTCGGTTTAAAAATAGCCGAAAATCATTTTTTAAAAACACAAGCAACTTAAGCCTACAGGCGGGTGATGTTGTTGTTGTTGAAGGCTCTCCGGGGCTTGATACAGGAGTTGTTTCTGTTGTTGGAGAACTAGCTAGAATTCAAGTAAAAAAGAAAGAACCAAGGTTCAAGTCTTCGGAGGCAAAGCGCATTAAAAGTATTGCTGTTCAAGATGATATTGATAAATGGATCAAAGCAAGGTCTTTAGAAAAAGAGGTGATGCACAAGTCGCGGACCCTTGCCGTGAACCTTAATTTACAAATGAAAATTTCTGATGTTGAATATCAAGGAGACCTTAGTAAGGCAACTTTTTATTACACAGCAGAAGGAAGGGTTGATTTTAGACAGTTAATCAGAGATTTAGCTGGAGAGTTTAAAGTGAGAATTGAGATGAAACAAATTGGTGCTCGACAGGAAGCAGCAAGACTAGGAGGAATTGGCTCTTGTGGAAGGGAGCTTTGTTGTTCAACATGGTTAACAGATTTTCGCTCCGTTTCTACTTCTGCAGCAAGGTATCAGCAATTATCTTTAAATCCGCAAAAGCTAGCGGGACAGTGTGGAAAATTGAAATGTTGTCTTAATTATGAATTGGACATGTATCTTGATGCGTTAAAGGCTTTTCCAAAAGGAGATTTAAAGTTAAGAACAGAAAAAGGTACCGCAATGCACGTAAAAACAGATGTTTTTAAGAAAGAAATGTGGTATGCATACAATGATGGTAAAGGATCAGGATCTACTCTTGTTCCTTTAAAACCAGAAAGGGTTAGAGAAATCATTCGCTTGAATAAAGACGGTGAAAAGCCGTTTGATTTAGCAGCGTTTATTGAAAAAGTAGAAGTTGCCAAACCTGACTATACAAATGTTGTCGGACAGGATGAATTAAGCCGCTTTGATAAGCTATTTAAGAAGAAAAAGAAACGCCCGAATAAAAAAAGAAAAGGAAAGCAAGGTCACGCAAAAGACAATCAACCTCAAAATAAAAACCAAGAAGCAAGTCAAAAACAAGCGGACAATAATAATAAAAGAAGAAATAATAACCGTAGAAAAAAGCAGGGAAACAACAAGCCAAACGCTAAGAAAGACGGAGATAAAAACCCTAATAATGATGCGTCTAAATAAGGTACTTATAATAGGAATACTTTTTTATATTCTTTCTTCATGTGGAGAAATTCCTCATTTTGAAAAGGTTTATTCTTTTAAAAATAGAGAGTGGAACCTAGATGTTAAACCTTCTTATAAGGTGAATATTGAAGATGTAAATAGCGAATACAATTTTACCTTATCCTTAAGGGTAACAACTGATTATAAGTACAGCAATATTTGGGTTTTTATGAAAACAGAATCCCCAGATGGAACAACAGCAAGAGAGCCCTTTGAAATTAAATTAACAGATGATAAAGGTGTCTGGGTGGGTAATAAAACAGGGTCCATAGTAGAAACATCATTGTATTTCAAAAAAAGAAAATTACCCTTAAGAGGAGAGTATACTTTTACTTTAGAACAAGGAATTACAGAGTCTTTGGTAGATGAAGTTTTAGACCTTGGATTTAAAGTGGAAAAAGGAAAGTAACTATTTTATCTTATAAGAATATCCTATTGCAATTACATGCCTTACACCGTTTTTGTAATTGGTGAATTTCTTATCCAATTGATATTTAAAAGAAGCTGAATGTGGGCCTTTTAAGTTAAACTTAGAACCCACTCCTAATCTAACTTTTGAAAAACCAGGTCCGTGAGGTCCAAACTGAGGATCATAGAAAAACTCAGAACTAACGAAAGGAGTAAAAATAGTGTTATCAATTTTATAATCTATTGCTGGCTTTAAACGAATTGCTTGATCAAAATCAGGGTTATACGATTGACTACTTAACCTATTAAAAGCAGATTGATACCTAATTCGAAAAGCCAAACCAAGATTAGAGACACTTTTCTTTAGGTTAATATTAAAATTAAGTCTATTGGATGACTTATAGTTCCCGTATTTATTTTTATCAACGATAAAGCGATATTCTATAGATGGGCGCAACCATTTTAAAACCTTATATTCAAAACCAATTTGAGGAAAAAAAGTTTCAACTCCACTCCCTCCTATTCGGGTGTTTAACTCTCCAGAAAAAGATAAGCGTTTAACAATCATTGCTTTAACACCAATTTTTGTCCAAACCATAAAATCATTGTTCTGAGAATAAGAGAACAAGGAAGTGCTTAGGAATAGTATAATAAAAATTAAACTCTTCATTTATTTATGGTTATAGTTCCTAAATCAATAGTTGATTTTTTATCAGTAATTTCTACATCAAGAATTTTTACAACCTTCCCAGAAGGTATGGTTGGATCCTTTTCATATACAAACACTTGATAGTTTCCTTTTTCTAAATAATCAAACTTAAATGTTCCATCATATGAAGTTTTCACCTTATCATCAAAAGCACTAGACTCGTTGCCATATATAATATATACATCTTCTTTAGCGATGTCGTATTCAGCCAGTAAGTTTCCTGCTCCATCGTGTATTTCAGCGTGTATTTTACCAGTAATTATAGAGGAGCCTCCTGGGCCTTCAATTTTTTTACAGGATGAAAATGCAAAAAGCAGAGTGAGTGATAAAAGAGTGATAAAAGAAGTTTTCATAATTTTAATTTTTTAATTAGGCGTAAAATAATCATTTAGAATTACAACCTTTTAACGAATTTGTGCGTTACAAAGATATGATTATAGTTAACAATTTGTTAATATTACATAATTACGCATTAAAAACTCAATCATTTTATACTAGAAATATGAGACTATATTTATTAATTTCAGCACTACTCACTTTATCATTTTTACCCAACTCTCTTCAGGGACAAGTTATTATCAATGAATATTCTTGTTCAAACATGAATGGATATGTTGATAATTATGGAGAAAACGAAGATTGGGTAGAACTGTACAACACAACTGCTGCGCCGATAAACCTAACGGGGTTTTATTTATCAGACAAAGCATCCAACCTTCTTAAATGGCAAGTGCCAAGCGGAACCATTCCTGCTAATGGTTTTATAATGGTTATTGCCTCGGGAAAAAACACTGTTAATGGGACAGAGCTTCATACAAACTTTAATTTAAAACAAACTCAAGGAGAGTGGATTATTTTAAGTAATAATTTTGGAAATGTAATTGATTCTATAAAAATAGTTCATTTAACACAAAGAAATCACTCGGTAGGTCGTTCCACAAACGCAGCGACGGATTGGAAATTATTTACAACACCAACACCAAACGCAAATAATGTTGGAGCTCAAAATTTTTACGAGCCAACACCTATTATTAGTCTTGCTCCTGGTTTTTACCCAGCGGCACAAACAGCAACAATTACCTGTAGTGATTTAGCCGCTACGATTAGATACACAACAGATGGTTCTGATCCAAGTGGAACTTCTCCAGTCTATGGAGGGCCCATAAATATTAATTCAACACAAGTATTAAGAGCAAGAGCTTTTGGTGCAGATGATCCAAGTTTTGTTGAAACAAACACTTATTTTATTGGTGTTACCCATACAGTTCCTGTAGTTTCGGTTTGTAGTGATGAAGTTTTTGATTTAGTTGCTAATGGAAATCAATTTGGCGGGAATAAAATAGGTTCTTTTGAATTATTTGAACAAGATGGTTCTTTTATAGATGAAGGACAAGGAGATTTTAATAAACACGGAAACGATTCTTGGGCGTACTATCAAAGAGGTTTTGATTTTATCATGAGAGATCAGTTTGGGTACAATGATGATTTAGACCATCAAATTTTCCCCGAAAAAACAAGAACCAGTTTTCAAAGAGTGATACTAAAGCCTGGGGCAAGTGATAATTATCCATTTGAAACGGGAGGTGCTCATATTAGAGATGCATTTATACACACACTTTCTTTACGTTCTAATCTGTTGTTAGATGTGAGAACATGGAGACCTTGTGTTGTTTATTTAAACGGGCAGTATTGGGGTGTTTATGAGATTAGAGAAAAAGCAGATGACCATGATTTTACTGATTATTATTATAATCAAGACAAATTCAATTTACAATATTTAAAAACCTGGGGGGGAACATGGGAAGATTATGGAGCTCCTAATGCTCAACCAGATTGGGATGCACTAGTTAATTTTATCATGACAAACAACATGGCGCCAGGACCGGATTATGATTATGTTAAGTCTCAATTAAAGTGGGCCTCTTTAGCAGATTATTTTATGATTAACTCGTATGTGGTAAACCAAGATTGGCTAAATTGGAATACAGCTTGGTGGAGAGGAATGGATCCTTTAGGGACTAAAAAGAAGTGGAGATATACTCTTTGGGATATGGATGCTACTTTTGGTCATTATGTAAATTATACAGGAATACCAGATCCTTCAGCAA
>DQTF01000129.1 GCA_015662935.1 Crocinitomicaceae bacterium
GGGCGAGTCGCATCAATTACTTCGTCGTTTACTTTTGCAGCAAGGACGTTTCGAGCAAGACCTTCTGAGATACCCATCGCAACATCCATTGCTGATGTGCCTTTCTCTACTTGCTTTACAGAACCATCTGGTAACGTTATATTAATCATCCGTGTAATAAAATTAGTTGGCAAAGATAATGATTTCTAGTGAGAATTGCTTTATTATTGAGTGATTAATTATCGGAGAATCAATTGACTTTGTCGGTTCAAATAATTACATTTGAATATCAATAAATACTACTGTGTTTTTTTATAGGTTTCCTTTCGTTTATATCACTATTCTACTCATTCTAGGTATTGAGTTTCAAAGCAATTTTGACTTTGAAACAAACAGCTTATTAGTTGCCTTGATTGTAGCATTAATTGTGGTGTTAATTTTAGAAAAAATCAAAAGAGCTAAGAATTTTCAACTAGTTGGGATTTTTCTTGTACTAACAATGTCCGCTTCACTCTTGATGTCCTTAAAACAAAAGACCATTTATAAAAATGATGCTTTAAATCTAGTTGAGACGGTGCAACTGAAGATTGATGAAATTGCAGGAGTAGAAAAAGTATGGAGGAAGGCAATTTGTAGGATTAGTTTTATTGTAAGAGAGGATAAAGTTCAAAGCTATGATGAGAAAGTGTTGGTTTATTTTAACACAGAGAAAGTTATAAAAGGGGATGTCCTCATTGTGCATACGCAATTTTCTAAAATTTATAATAAAGGTAATCCTGGAGAATTTGATGCTGTAAACTATTGGAAGTCGCAAGGCATTCAATCGATGGGATTTGTTTCTTCTGATGATTACAAATTGATTGACCATGAAAATGCGAATTATTTCTCGACTGCTCTTATGAGCTTGCAAGAGAATTTTAAAGAAACGTTGAAACAACATTTGGAAGGTGAAAATCTTGCGATTGCTCAAGCATTGGTCTTAGGGGATAAAAATTTATTAAGTCCTGAAGTTAAATCAAGTTTTAGTAAAGCTGGAGCAATGCACGTTCTTGCTGTTTCAGGTTTGCATGTTGGAATCGTTCTCTTTCTACTGATGTATCTTTTTTCTTTGTTTCCGAGAATTTTTTCTAAACGAGGAGCTTTAATTGCAGCGTTGATAATTATTTGGATTTATGCAGGTGTAACTGGTTTTTCTTCATCTGTTTTGAGAGCAACCATTATGTTCAGTATCTTGACTTTTGGAGGAGTCATTGGTAGAAAAACACACCCATTAAATTTATTGTTTTTTTCTGCATTTTTGATGATAGCATGGAATCCGCTTGTCATTTATAACATTGGTTTCCAACTTTCTTATCTTGCAATGATTGGTATTTTTACATTATACAAACCGATTTCTTTATTGTTTTACTTTAAGAATAAATGGATCAGAAAAATTTGGGAAGGAACAGCTGTTGGAATTGCTGCTCAATGCTTAACCTTTCCATTAACGCTCTATTATTTTCATCAATTCCCGAATTATTTTGCACTGACGAATATTGGAATGATGACATTTGCAGGAGTCGTGCTGAGTTTAGGCTTGTTTTTATTTACGTTAAACAAGTTAATCGTTGTTGGAAAACTAATTGGTGTAGCCTTAGGGATTTGTCTTTCGGCGATGCTATTTTTCATACAGTTTATTGAAAATTTACCATTCTCTGTTGCAAAAGGTTTCGTTATCCAATCTGAGTTAGTACTGATTGCCTATTGCATTATCCTTATATTCTATCTTTTTCAGAAGAAAAAAAGCATTTATTATTTGGTGGGTATCTCTACCATTGCATTATTCTCAATGATTCAATTTAATAGATATCAGAATTTAGGAACAAACGAATTAGTTGTTTTTAATTCTAAAGATATGGTTATCACGGTGAAAAGTGGAAACAAGATGATTTGTTACCATGATCCAAATGAGCGTAGTTTTAAAAATGCACAATTCTTGGTCGGGAATTATGAGAAAATAAAACCTGCAGAAATTGAATTCCGTTCTTTTGAATTGGGTAAGACATCTATTCAATTAGGAAGTAACGAGATTGTTCTTACATCCAAAAAAGAAGGAGTACGGATGGATGTTAATGGGGAAGAATTCATCATTCGAAAAGATTACAAATGGCAAAAATCATCAGATGAAACGATAATTGATATGCCTTATATTCATGAAAACCCGAAGCATATTCAATTAAAGAATGGTGCCTTTGTTTTTAAATTGAATTAAACCATTAATTTTACACAGAATAAATAATTAGAGAATGATTTTACCAATTGTAGCATACGGAGATCCTGTTTTGAAGAAAGAGGGAGAAGAGATTGACGAGAATTACCCAAAGTTAAAGGAGTTGATAGCCAATATGTTCGAGACGATGTATGAAGCATCAGGTGTTGGTCTAGCTGCTCCGCAAATCGGTCAATCCATTCGTTTGTTTATTGTGGATGCAAGTCCTTTTGCAGAGCCGGATGAAGATGGAGAATTAGACCCTAAAGCAAATGGTTTAGATGGTTTTAAGAAAGTATTTATTAATCCAATAATTGAGGAAGAGTCTGGAGAAGAATGGGGATTCAATGAAGGTTGTTTGTCCATTCCAAAAATCAGAGAAGAGGTGTTTCGTAATGAGAAAATTGAAATTTCTTACTACGATGAAAATTGGGAGTTGAAAGAAGAAACTTACGACGGTTATGCAGCAAGAATTATTCAACACGAATACGATCATGTTGACGGGATTTTATTCACAGATCATCTTGCTCCATTGAAAAAAAGATTGCTCAAAAAGAAACTACAAAATATTTCTAAAGGTGATATTGAGGTAGATTATAGAATGAAATTTCCAGTACGAAAAAAAGCAAAACGATGAGAATAAGTTTAATTATAGGATTGCTCTTGATATTGTGGAGTTGTTCTTCTGATAAAAACGCGGACGAATTACTACATAAAATCAAACAACAAGAAGAGGTCTTATCAGAAATTAGCAAAGATTTGAGAGCAGGTCAAGTTATTCCAATAGAAGAGCAAGATAAATTGGTCAACCTGTTAACTGAGTTCTACCATTCTTATCCAGAAGAGGAATATGCACCTGTTTGTTTAGATAA
>DQTF01000226.1 GCA_015662935.1 Crocinitomicaceae bacterium
AAGCTCTGGCAATCTTGCCATTGAACCGTCCTCATTGAGAATTTCAACGATAACTCCCGCAGGTTCAAAGCCAGCCATTCTCGATAAATCAATTGCAGCTTCTGTATGACCTGCTCTTCTTAAAACTCCGCCTTTTCTTGCACGAAGAGGGAAGATATGCCCAGGCTTCCCTAATTCTTCAGGACGAATAGATGGGTCGATCATCGCCATGACTGTTTTAGAACGATCACTCGCGCTAATTCCAGTTGTGCAGCCGTGTCCAATTAAATCTATAGAAACTGTGAAAGGCGTTTCATAAGCAGCAGAGTTGTTCTGCACCATCATTTCTAGTCCAAGTTCATCACAACGACTTTCTAGAAGTGGTGCACAAACTAATCCTCGACCGTGCGTTACCATAAAATTGATAATCTCCGGAGTAACATTCCTTGCGGCTGTTAAAAAATCTCCTTCATTCTCACGATTCTCATCATCCACAACAATGATTACTTTCCCGTTTCTGATGTCTTCAAGTGCTTCCTCGATGGTGTTTAATTGAAAATCCATAGTTCGATTTAACGATTTAAACAAAATTACTTGAATTTAATGATTTAAAGTGTTTTTTCGGGAAGTTTATCCTATCAATTCCACTAATTTCTCAACCGAATCACTCCAAGTGTATTTTTGCTTTACAAAAGAAGAACCTTTCTCTCCAATTTCATTTCTACGAGAAACATCGTTGAGTAATTCTTGAATGCAACTTATGAGCTCGTTTGCATTTTCTCCAACCATGATTTCAATTTGATGTTGTGCTCCAATTGCATTGTTGGCTAGAGGTGTTGTCACACATGGGATTTTCAATGCCATTGCTTCTAGTAGTTTATTCTGCATTCCTGTTCCAATCATCATTGGGGCAATAAATATTTTTCCTTTCGTGTAAGATTCTCGAATGTCATCTACCCAACCTGTCAATCTGATTTGAGAATTGCTATTTGCTAATTCCTTAACAGAAGGTGCTGGTGATGCACCAGAAATCAGCAAGGTTGAGTGTTCAAATGAAGGCATTATTCTTTCTGCAATGTACTGAACAGCATCAATATTGGGAGGGTAACTCATGTTTCCTACAAAAACGAAGTCAAATTCTTCTGTATTTTCAGTAGCCTCAAAAAATGTCTCATCAATACCATTTGGAATACAAACGATTTTGTCTTTTTCAGGATGCTGAATCAATTCTTTATCCTGTTGACTAATGATTGTTTTGTGTTCAAAGTAATCAAAAATGTGTTGCTCGTACTTAGTTAGTCGTTTGGCTTCTAGTCGATAAACCCATTTTTTATAAAAAGGTTGCCGATTAATTTGCCTGCTCATTCCAACACTTAAAGTATCCATATAATCAATTGTCTTTGGAATGTGATGAATGTTTTTTACATATTCAGAAGTACGAATCAGTTGGCAGTAGATGTGATTGAAGTCGTTTTGCTGAATGAGTTGACTTATCTTTTTAGAGGTTGCCCTGCTAAAAAAGTATCCAACTTGTAGCGGTTCCATTCTGATCAAGCGAAGAAGCATATTGCTCATCTTCGTAAAAAAATTGATTCTAGAAAGAACTAATTGTTTGCAAATTTCTTGTACCTTTTTTATTCTAGCTTCTGAAATTTCTTCATCGGTAATAGCAACAACCGTAACATCAAAGTGATTGGATAACTCCTTGATTTGATGATATGCTCGTAATTTATCGCCTTTATCCAATGGATAGGGGAATCGTGATAAAATGACGAGTAGTTGTTCTTTATTTTTCGTGGATGAATTCAATGAGTTGTTGACTTATTTCCTTAAAATTATGATATTTTTTGATGTATGCGATAGCATTCTGTCCAATTTCTTTCCTTAATTCGTGGTCATTTATCAATCGCAATGATTCTCGAATGATTTCTTCATCAGAATTAGCAATTATTAAACAGTTGTACTTTTCATGAAGAATGCCTTCAGCTCCTAATTTTGTAGTAACGACAGGGATGCCGATTGCCATCATTTCGAGAATTTTAATTCTGATACCAGAACCAGAAATAATTGGTGCGACAAGAATTCCGGTATTGGTTGCAAAGTGTTGTAAATTTTCCACAAAGCCTTCGATGTAAATATTCTCTTTTTCATTCTGTTGAAACGCAGCAGAAAAATTACTTCCAACTAGGTGAAGCTTCGTTTCTTTCGATTGTTTTCTTATTTCTGGAAATAACTTAATTAATCGCTTGGCAGATTCAATGTTGGGTTGCCAGTTCATTGCTCCAATGTGAAATAAGTTATTTGCAGAGTAGTCCGATTCAACTTGCTCATTGATATTGACTGCAACAGGAATCGTAATGCATTTTGTTTTGATTCCGTTTTGCTCCAATTTGATTTTATTCTCTTCTGTTATCGCTAAAACTCCATCGACTTTGTTGAGGATGTTAAATTCGTATGATTTTAAATCATTCGCTAATTTTTTCAAATAAAGTCGTTTGAAAGGGTTTGTTTCATTCGATGCATAGTTGCTCCAAATGTCGCTTTCAATGTTGTGAATCCTGACGATTACTTTCCCTTTAAAAACTGCTCTAATAGCAGCTAGATATGGAGTACAATAAAGGCTTTCTAAAATAATAACTTCGTAATTAGTTACATTTAATTCGCTTATTATCAATTTTTTAATGTTGTCAGAGTAAAATCTTGATACATTGTAAGAACCTTTTTTAAATAAGTGTTTTATAGCATCTACAATACAGACATCGGTGTTGATTTGAATGCTTTCTGGGGCGATTTTTTTAAGAATTCCATCAGGATAGTTCTCCAGAAAGAATGGATGTTTTTTTGTGGAAATAGCGAGATGTTTAATGGAAGTGTTTTCCGCAAGCAATCCGTCAAGAAGGTTTCTCATGGCTACACAACCTCCATCAACTAACGGAAAGATAGGTTTACTTGTTATGTGCAGGGTTTTCATGCTTTCTTTCTGAACTTACTTTTAATTCTTCCTAAGTCAAAAATACTTCTATCATTTGCTGCAGCTCTCATTAAGAGAATTGCAAACGGTGCAAGTACCAATGTCGGAAACCACATTCCAACGAAAGGAGAAACCGTTCCTCCAACAGCAAGGTTTTCACCAATGGTCAATAATACAAAATAGACCATAAAAAGTAATGCGGCAATCACAACGGGAGCTCCAAAACCTCCTTTTCTAACAATAGCACCGAGTGGAGCCCCAATAAAGAAAAGAACAATAATAGCAAAGGTGAGGGCGAATTTCCTGTGAAATTCTATCATGAATCGAACAGAGTCATTCTCCATTGATTTTAAAAATGTTTGCTGAGAATCTAGTTGCGTATTTTGGTTTCTCAATTTACTTTGTGCCTTAGTAACTGCGTCTATTTTCTCTTTGACAGACAATTGACTATACACAACAATACTATCATTTTTTTTAATTACAATGGAAGGGTTTATGGTATTAGAAGAGTCCATTACTTCTTTACTGTTCTTTAGAAAATTGTGAGATTGAAAATAGGGGTGGTCATTTTTTAAACTCATTAAAAAATTGTCAATGATTGACTCGCTACTTTTTTTGATAGAATCCTTGATGTACGAAATTTGAAAGACGTTGAGCATTTCATGTTTATCCTTGAACATATCGTCTTTGGATTTATCAAAATCGAATCCAGATAAGTCAATTTTATAAGTTGCTTGATCAAAATTGGATCTTCTAGAAGGCCTGTCGTTTCTTACACTAGAAAGTTGTCCTTTTGCATTGAATACAGGTGGAGCAGGGGATAGCTCTTCCATAACAATACCATTTTTCAGTTCAAAAAACAAAAAGTTACCATTTTCAGATTTGTAGATTTTTCCTTCTTTTGCACGAATTGTTTTTACGGTTACAGGACTCGTGTGATCATGGATAATAATCCCTTTGAATGTATTACCTTCTCCTTCATCAATTTTAATTGCATACCCATCTAATGCTTTGCTATATGCTCCAGGTGTTAAAATGGTTGCAATTTTAGTGTTCTGAATGTCATAAATAATTGCATGCCATTTCAAATTTGAAACGGGTATAACATAGTTGGCAAAAAGAAAGGTACTCAAAGCGATTAGTAGGATAATTGCGGTCAAAGGTTTTATAATCCTGTAAAGTGACAATCCACTTGCTTTTAAAGCTGTTAACTCATTATTCTCTGACAAATTACCCATTGTCATAATGGAAGAAAGTAATATTGCCAACGGGAGAGCTAAGGGAATAAGACTGGCAGAAATGTAAAAGAGTAATTCTAAAATAATGCTGACGGGAATTCCTTTGCCCATCAAATCATCGATATATTTCCAAAAGAATTGCATGATCAAAATGAACATAGAAATAGCAAACGTGACCAAAAAAGGTCCGATAAAAGAACGAATACTAAAAGAATAGAGTCGTTTCAATTGCTAATATTAAATGTTATTCATTCCTCTAAAAGAACGTCAAGAGTGACTGCATATTTTATAGGATGCTAAAATTAAGCTCCTAAAGTTCTTTTCAATTCTTCAATTTGTGCTTGCCATAATAATTGAGCATCTTCCATTTCATCTGATTCGGCAAAAGCAGTTACGGTAAGCAATACCATTTTTGTCATAGGGTCAACTTCGTATCTCAATTCAAAGAAAGCATCGTTTCCATCTTCTTCATCTTCCATCCATCTAAATTTAACTTTAGAGTTGGTCTTTTTAGTAATCAAACGTGCATCTTCTTCGCTGCCATCCCAAATAAAGGTATAAATATCATCTTTAATGTTAACGTCATCGGCAAACCATTCGCTTAATCCACTTGGAGTGGTAATCATATTGTCTAGAACTTTTGGAGAAGTTTTAAATAAAAACTCAAGTTCGTATTTCTCTTTTTTCATCATTGATCTTACTGTAATAATAGAAATTCTATTTTTAGAATTTTCGCAATATACACATTCTTTTTCGATGAAACCTATAATTAAGCAGATTAATGTCGAATGATTTTATTTAATTTAAGTGAGTTTTGATTGTATTTAATCGTTGAAATAGAAACAATTAGCTAACTTAGCAGTTCAGATTTTTTTAAAAAAAATCAATGCGTATACTTTTTACTACTATAATATTAGCTTTTGCCTATTTGGGAATCTCTCAAAATAATTCTATCGGAGTACATGAGCAAGAATTAATGAAATATAATTCGGATGGTCATGATGATCCTTCATATTATGAAGCCCTTCCAATTGAACTAACCAACTATAATAAAGTAAATTGTAACTTGAACAAGATAGTTTATGGCTGGCATCCTTACTGGGTAGGTAGCGCTTATCAAAATTATCAATGGGATTTACTTTCGCATTTTTCATTCTTCAGTTATGAGGTTGATCAAACAACTGGAAATGCAAACACAACGCATGCTTGGAGTACCAGTTCAGCTGTTGATGCAGCATTGGCAAGTGGTAATACGAAAGTGACTCTGTGTGTCACTATGTTTTCTAACCACACGATATTCTTAACAAATGCAACGTCAAAACAAACATTGATTACGAATTTGATTAACTTAATTCAATCGAGAGGTGCGCATGGTGTAAATATTGATTTTGAAGGATTACCTTCGGCTCAGACAACCAATTTTGCCAATTTCATGGTTGACTTATCCAATCAAATGCACACCGCCATTCCGGGTTCTGAAGTAAGTACTGTTTTGTATGCGGTAGATTGGAACAATGTTTTTGACTTTTCCATTATGGAACCTGCTGTTGATCACTATATCATCATGGGATATGCATATTATTACGCAGGTAGTGGAACGGCAGGACCGACAGATCCGTTGTATCATTTTGGATCGAGTTATAATTATACATTGTCTCGCTCTATTACTTATTACTTAGACAAAGGTTGCCCAAAGAATAAATTGGTTCTAGGATTGCCAGAATATGGATACGAATGGTCGACTTCTTCTGCCATTATTCCGTCTTCAACAACTGCTAATGGTACAGCCAGGACTTATGCTTACATAAAAAACAATACTTCTGGAAATTATTCTATAGCGAATCATCAATGGGAATCTGATAGTTATTCTGATGCCTATGTCTTTAACAATGGAAGTAATAGGCAATGTTTTATTTCTCAAGATGATGCATGGAGAAAAAGACTTTCACATGTTCTGAATACTGGAATTGCAGGTATTGGTATTTGGGCTTTGGGGTATGATAATGGATACACAGGACTTTGGGGTGGAATGAATGACTATTTAACTGATTGTTATGCTGATTCTTGCTCTGGAGTAATTCACGATTTTGGAGGTCCTACAAAGAACTATTACAATGACGAAGATTATACATGGACGATCGCTCCAACGAACGCATCAAGTATCGATGTTGATTTTACCTCTTTTGATGTAGAGTTGAACTATGACTATTTATATGTTTATGATGGGAGTGATGCTTCTGCTTCACAAATTTCTGGTAGTCCTTTTACAGGTTTAGCAGGGCCAGGACAATTTACAACTTCAACAGGTGCTGTTACTTTTCGTTTCACTTCTGATGGAGCAACAGTGGCTCCTGGTTTTAATGCTACTTATTCATGTAATACTCTTCCTGAACCAGTTGCTTCCTTTTCTACAAGTGCATTGACCATTTGCTTAGGCGACTCTGTTCAGTTAACAAATACTTCGTCAGATGGAACTGCATTTCTATGGTCAACATCAACTGGAGGCTTGTCCAATTCTTCAGTAGAGAATCCATATTTATTTGCGAATGCAACAGGAAGTTATGATGTGACATTAATTGTTAACAATGCAACAGGTACAGATACAATTATAAATACATTGAATGTGGTTGTGGAGCAATTACCAATTGCTAATGCAACTTCTAACGGTACTAATTTTACATTAGGGAATGCAACGGTGTATTTTACCAATACAAGCTCAAATGCATCTAGTTATTTTTGGAATTTTGCAGATGGGGCAACATCGATTGATACAAATCCTTGGCACACCTATTCTGCAACAGGTTCATTTGATGTTGTTCTTGTCGCAATGAATAATGGTTGTCCAAATGACACACTAATTTTTACAATAATCGTTGGAACGACAGGAGTAACAACTAATTCATCTGACTTGCTGTCAATTTCTCCAAACCCATTTACAGATAAGCTTACGATACATTCTTCCAGAGAAATTGAAAATTTGATTCTCATTGATTCTAAAGGATCGGTTGTTTCTGTAAATTGGAAGACGGAGAATAAAGAGATTACTATTGAAGGAAAAGAATTATCTAATGGGTTTTACATCTTGGAATTGCATGTAGAAGATGAAGTTATCCGAAAGAGAATTGTGAAACAATAGGAAGTGAAACATATTGTCGTTATTTCTGGAGCAGGTGTAAGTCAAGAAAGTGGTATTTCAACTTTTCGAGATTCAAATGGACTTTGGGAGAATCATCGAATAGAAGATATTGCAAGTCCTGAAGGTTTTACAAGAAACCCAGAACTGGTCTTTAATTTTTATAACCTTAGGCGGAGGCAACTTTTTGAAGTCGAACCCAATGCTGCGCATAAGTTAATTGTTGATTTAGAAGAAAAGAATAAGGTTACTGTTATTACGCAAAATGTGGATGACCTTCATGAAAGGGCAGGTTCGACGAATGTTTTGCATCTTCATGGAGAATTGAGAAAGGTGAGAAGTGTTGAAGGTCCGAACTTAACTTATAAATGGGAGAAAGACTTAAACTCGGGTGACTTATGTGAGAAAGGGTTTCAGTTACGCCCTCATATTGTTTGGTTTGGAGAAGCTGTACCAGAAATAGAGAATGCTTTAAATATTGTTCAATCTGCTGATGTGGTGATTGTTATTGGGACATCTTTGCAAGTCTATCCTGCGGCAGGATTAATTTATGAAGTACCAACTGCCACAAAGATTTATTACATTGATCCGAATCCCACAATTGTATCAGAAAGGAACATTGAAGTGATTGATAAAATTGCCAGTGAAGGAATGAAAATCGTTCAAAAGAAGTTAAATATCGTATAGAATCTCTCTAACAGCATCCTCATAGTGTCGAGCGTTCTTAGCTTTCTTAATTTTCTTCAAGACCTTTCTTGATTCGGGAAAAGATGTAGAAAAATACTCCCAGAAAGAAAGCATCTTTATGTGCAAATGTTTATTTCCAGAAAGAGATTGCTCAAATGCTGCATATAATGTGTCATGAAATTTGCTAAATATTTCAAATCGATCATCAGGATATTCTGTTGTATTCTCTTTAATCATTTGAGGTAAGAATGGGTCAGCAATCAATCCTCTTCCGATCATCCAGTGGTCGATGCTAGGGAAACGTTCTTGCAATTCTCTAAATTTTTCCACAGAAGCAATGTCTCCGTTATAATAAATCTTGTGTTTCGCATGGTCTAAACATTTTTGAAATGATTCTAAATCAACGCCCCCTTTGTAAAGTTGCTTTCCTATTCTTGCGTGAATCGCAATGTTTTTAATAGGATATTTTTCTAGAATAGGTAATGTTTCAAGTATTTCTTCGCTGTTTTCATAGCCCATTCTCATTTTCATGGAAACAACGATGTCTGACTCTTGGTGAACCTTCTCAAGAATAGCATCAATTCTATCTACTTCTTTGATAAGTCCAGAACCCATTCCTCGATTGGTTACCATAGGATAAGGACAACCTAAATTCCAATTCAATTCATTGTAACCAAGATCTTGCACATACTTGGCAACGAATAAAAACTCATCTGCATCATTGGTCATTATCTGAGGGATAACGTGTAAAGTTGAGTTGTTTTTTGGAAGGATATCGCGTTCGTAAGCGGGTTTAACAATCAGTTTCCCATTTAATCGGATATAGGGAGAATAAAAAGTGTCAATTCCTCCAAAATAATGATGAAAAGCGTTGCGAAAACGGAAGTCAGTGAATCCTTGAAGGGGAGAAGAAAGAAGTGTAATTGGTTGGTTACTCACAAATTCTTCCTTTGTGTTCTCCAGAATGAAAATCAACTTCCAAAGCTTTCATTTCGTCTAACAATTCTGCAGATGGTGGGGTGTTTTGCAATGCAGATAAATCAGGCTGTCCAGCATCTATCCATGCGGTGTACCAAACAGAACCTACTGTCGCAATTGCTGCACGTAGTCTTCTTTCTACCATGCCGTTCATTCTCCGGTGGTATTCCTGTGAGAATTCATAAGAATAGACTTTGGTTGTTATTGCACCTCTTCGTTCAAAAGAATACTTTCTATCTGTTCCAAGATCTTTGGTGACATCAATTTCCATTTGAAAAACAGAATCGAGTGCATAATGAGCCGCCATTACTCCTTGCCAAATATGATCTTGTAAATGATCCAGATGTTCTGCTTTTCCAACAAAGTAATCGTAATTTTTGTAATTGATTTCTACCAATCTACTTTCCCATAAACCATGTATTCCTTTTTGGTCGGTGAGTTGTCCGTTGTAATTCTCGGTTGTGTGTAGAGGAACATTTGCATCTCCAATGTAATGACCAATATCAGCAGAATATTTAAGAATTAAATCTACATTTTTGCTTTCAAATGCTCTTTGCAAACGGTATTTCATGACCATAATATGCCAAGGAACAATCCCGTAGGCTTGTAACGTATCTTCGGTAAGTTTTGCAACGGCATCTTTCCATCTTCTCGGAACAACTTCAAAAGGATCTTCTCCGTGTTCTGCATAATGATCAATGTCTACATAATGTCTTTGCGCTTCTCCATCAACGGCATAGCGCCGTTTATCAGGATCAACGGCGTGTTCTGTTAGATACTCAATGTGTTCTTTGTAAAAGCCAAACATTTCTGGAGGCAAGGTGAAAGTTGCAATACGATTAATTCTTTTATGTCCGAAGAAGCCCCACTTTTTCTGAGAGAATTCTTTCTGTCCCAAACCTAAAAATAAAGGAATGGAAAGAATGAAAAGCACTTTATAATTTAACCAATTTGCCATCTTTCAATATTGGGATAACTGTTGTTTTATTAGGGGTAAGACAATATTTAATGTCTTCATTTAAGTTCAAGTTTTTCAATCTTCTTCTATGAGAACTTGATTTTAAAAAACCTAATGGATTATCCCATGC
>DQTF01000026.1 GCA_015662935.1 Crocinitomicaceae bacterium
ACCCACTATTCAACTTCATTTTGAATTGAATGATACAAATACTCCAGAACTATTTCTGAACAACACAAATGTTGAAAATGAAATACGTACACCTTTTGTTTCTACTTTTGTATCTCAAATTGCACGCATCAAAGAAGTTCGAACTAAATTAGTCGAAGAGCAACGAAAAATGGGAGAAAAAGGTGGAGTAATTATGGATGGCAGAGATATTGGAACGGTTGTGTTCCCGAATGCTGAATTAAAATTATTCATTACTGCCAATATTGATATTAGAACAGAAAGACGTTATCAAGAGCTGATAAGTAAAGGGATGGATACAACAAAAGAAGCGGTTGAAAATAATTTAACTCAACGCGACTTTATCGATAGTAACAGAGAAGAAAGCCCTTTAAAACAAGCTAAAGATGCAATTCTGATTGATAATTCTAAGCTAACAAGAGAAGAACAATTAAGCCTCGCTCTCTCCTATTTTCAAAAAGCAACTAGTTCGCAAAAACTTTTCACACTGTAACATTAATTTTTGCACATCTCTTCTGGCTGAGCACCACACAAACCACAAGCAGCACCTTCTTCTTGTAATACTGGATTATTACTGGCACAAGTTCCTGCAAACTTTCCATCTTTCTTTGCCCATATTTTGATTGCAATTCCTGCAAAGGCTAACGCCAATAAACCGATTGAAATAAGTACTAATTTCATGCTGTATAATTTATATAAAACTACTAATTCTTATTGAATAGATCACCATTACCGTACTTATTAAATTCAAGTACTGTTGGAGTTCCAATATACCAAATATCACCATTTTGATGGGTTTGCCCACGAAACTGGCAATTAGATGCGTTCACTTTTAATAATTCTGAAGAATTAGAAATAACATGCAAAGAATCACTTACATTCATTTGATAAGTACTTCCATAACCATTGCTTTGAGCGTTTACTCTTAAATAATTCACATTTCCACTCGCAACAAAATTTCCCCAACCATGCGAAACGTCAATATTTAATGAAATTGCATTTAAGTTCAGGTTAAATTCTCCAGCTCCATCTCTTATAGCAAGAGTGAAATAATCAGACTGCAATTGGTTTCGGCAAGTTACTTTCTCTGTTCCTTCAAATTCAATATTGATGAGTTTTTTGAAATGAATAACAGCAGTTACTTTCTTATCATAAGACCTCAAAAAATTACACTTATTATTATTTCTGACAGACAACTTACCACTTTCAACATCTGTTTCAATGAAGTTGAGTAAGTTTTTTCCGCCAATCAACACTACTTTATTTACCGTATCTTGAACCAACTCGTATTTCAAATGAGGCCCCATATACACCTTTTCAAAATTAGAAAGGTTTAGTTTTTTTGTAATGAATCCTCCGTTTGCTTTAAAACAAGAACGGTCTTCCGATTTCTTACAAGAAAGAATGACCAACATCGATATGATTACAAAATACTTCATCGCTTAAATGTATATGCTATTCCAAATTCAGTATAATCCGCCCTTGCCCAATGAGACTTTAGCACTAAATTCAAATTTATTCCATTCTTTAATACATACCTCATCCCTACTCGATGATAAAAAGCATCCTCTGGCTGGTATTTATCTTTAATGTAAACGCCCATTCCGGTAATCAAATGTAATCGATCAAACGGAAGAATAAAACCAACAAAAGTACCAATTTGCACTATTTCCAATTGCGTTTTTTCGACATCAGCATGGTAAATTTTAATTATTTGCTTTGAAATAAAGTCTACGGAAACTTCCATACCTGCTTTTGGACCAAAAAACCTTCTTCCCATTAGATTTAAACCAAATACTGGATATTTTCGCCCTCCAGTTGGGAAAACTTCTTTGACCGATAAAACCCCAAGCACTCCAAATTCCCAATATTTATTTGTTCTACGTTCTATCTGGATTGTATCCTTATTCTCATGAATTCGATAACCGTATCCTGCACTAATGAAAGGCATGTTAATTCCTAAGTTTGGAACTTTAACGGCAGAGTTAGAAAAATGAGAAGCATCAATTCCAAGTGTGTAACTGTGATTCCCAAAAGTAAAACGGTTATCAATTCCCATCGTAATTCTTGCATTCAAATGAGTACTAACAGCCACATTCAAAATGTTTGTTTCGGAATTATACACTTTATTGGTATAACCTAAACCCGCACCAATTTTAGCAGAAAAGCAATAATGTTTTCTTTTTACCAAAGGTAAATTTAACGATCCGAAAAAACCTCCGTAACTTCCTAACACTTCTCTATTTCCAACTGTTGAGAAAAATGCGGTTAAACTAATGGTAGGATAATTATATGCAGTATGCCAATTTTTCTTCCCTTTCGTTTGTAGCAAAACACTCAATTCTCCACCGACTGCATGCTCTTTTGCCAAATGGCCCATAATACTGCTGTGCGCAGCTAAAAAACCAAGTTTTGCCCTTCCGTCAATCCAGATGTCATTCTCTGTTTGAGAATGTGCAGCAAATACACCAAATATGAAGAATAAGATTAATTTCACGAATGCAAATTTAATAAAAGCAGTCGGAAAAGAGAGAATTATTAATTTTACAAAAAAAACTTATGGACAAACGATTAATTGCATTTCAGAGATTATTGGACATCATGGATGATTTACGTGAAAAATGTCCATGGGATAAAAAACAAACCTTAGCATCTTTAAGGCATTTGACAATCGAAGAAACCTATGAATTAGCTGATGCGATAATCGATAATGATCTAAAAAGCTTAGAAGGGGAAATTGGTGACCTCTTTCTTCACATGGTTTTTTATTGCAAAATTGGTGAAGAAAAAAATGCATTTGATGTAACTTCTGTCCTCAATGCTATTTGCGACAAATTGGTTTATAGACATCCTCACATTTACAGTGACACGGTAGCTGAAACGGAAGAAGAAGTCAAAACAAATTGGGAAAAACTAAAATTAAAAGAAGGAAGGAAGTCTGTCTTGGAGGGGGTTCCAAAATCACTCCCGTCACTTGTGAAGGCAGCTAGAATTCAAGAAAAAGTAAAAGGAATTGGCTTTGAATGGGACAATAGAAAAGATGTCTTCGATAAAGTAAAAGAAGAAATTGCTGAATTAGAAGAAGAAATCAACTTGGGAATATCACAAGAAAGAATGGAAGAAGAATTTGGAGATGTCCTGTTCTCATTGATTAATTATGCTCGTTTTATAAATGTAAATCCTGAAAATGCATTGTCCAAAACAAATTCAAAATTTATCAAACGCTTTTCTCTAATGGAAGAATTAATGGCTAAAGAACAAGTCGATATCACAGAGTCAGATCTTGAAGTGATGGATAAATATTGGGAGAAGGCGAAAATGCAAATTAGAAACCAAAACAACCAATAACTCAGTCATCAATACGCTTTAAGCAGTTTCTAAAAAAAATGCCGTTTAAATAAGATGAAAGCATTATCTTCGGCACATAAATTACTAGAATAAAATTATATGAAACTCATACTCGGATTATTTTTCACACTTTTCTTCTTGCAAACATCTTATTCTCAAAATTTTACAATTAGAGGTTTTGTTTATGATAAATCAAACGGTGAACCAATGCCTTTTGAAAAAGTAAGGTTATTGTCTTCTGACAGCACAGTTCTCACAGGTGCAGTTACCGATGTAAATGGATATTACTCCATCTCAAAAATTAACAAAGGAGGATACATCTTAAAACTTTCAAATGCCCTTTACAATACTATCACAGAGAATGTTTCTGTCACAAAAGCAGAAGGAATAACAACTGTTAAATTCACGTTAGAAAAAAAGAAAAGTATCCTTGACATTGATGAAATGCAAGTAAGTGCTGATTCTAAAAGAAAAAACACACAGGTATTGATTTCTGAAATTCGGTTAGACAAAAAAGGACTAGAAAGAATACCAAGTGTTGGTGGTGAGAATGATATTGTTGGTGCATTTAGTGTCACTCCTGGTGTTATTACTACTGGAGATCAAGGTGGACAACTCTATGTTCGTGGAGGAACTCCCATCCAAAATAAAATATTACTAGATGGAATGACTATCTACACTCCTTTTCACTCCATTGGTTTCTTTTCTATTTTTGAAACTGAATTGATTCAAAATACAAGTATTTTTACAGGAGGATTTGATGCTAAATATGGCGGGAGAATTTCTTCTATTATGGATATCACATACCGAGATGGAAATAGAAAAGAGTTCGGAGGAAAAGTTTCTGCATCTCCTTTTATGGCTAAAGCTGTACTTGAAGGACCTTTCTCTAAACCAAAAGACGGGAAATTTAGTTCTGCATCCTATATTTTTTCTGCAAAAAAGAGTTTGCTAGAATACACTTCCAAACCTTTGTACAAAAGAATCAATGATGGAGGCGGTCTTCCATTTAGTTTCTTAGACCTTTACGGTAAAGTAACTTTTAAGAGTGAAGGAGGCTCAAAATTTGCTGCATTTGGTTTCCACAACAGAGATCAAGTAAATTATTCTATCGCGGATATTGATTGGAAACAAAGTGGTGGTGGAATTAACTTCTTACTCGTACCAAGTAGTTCTCCAATCTTTATCAAAGGTCATGTGAACGGTAGTAAATTCACAACTGGCTTTAACGAATTGGTTTCAGCAAATGATACAATTTCAAGAACAAGCACAATTGGTGGTTTTGATTTAGGTTTTGATTTCATCTACTTTCTTAAGAATGAGGCAGAATTTGATTACGGAATCAATTTAAGTGGATTTAACACGGAATACTTAACCTTCAACGAACTGAAGCAGAGAATCGAATCGAATAGTTTTACAACAGAAATTGGAATATATTTCAGTTACAAGCATGTAACTCCTAGATGGGTAATTCAACCAAGTTTTAGAGCGCAAGTCTATGCTTCTATCGGAACGATTTCCCCTGAACCAAGATTAGGCTTTAAATTTAATGCAACCGAAAAATTGCGTTTTAAAGCTTCTGGTGGTAGATTTTCACAGAACTTTACCTCTGCATCATCAGACAAGGACGTTGTCAACTTATTCAATGGCCTTTTAACAGCACCAACAGACGTGCAGTCAACTTTCGTTTCTTTGTACCAAAATGAAAAGACACCTAAAAATGGATTGCAATATGCATGGCATTTAATCGGTGGTTTTGAATACGATTTAACTAAAAAATTATCTCTTAACTTAGAGGGGTATTATAAGTACTTCTCACAATTGAGTAACATCAATCAAAATAAATTGTACCCAGATGTTAATGAGTTTTCAGATGTGGATGACGTATTCAAAAAGGATTTTATCATTGAGAATGGAGAATCATACGGAGTTGACCTTTTATTAAAGTATTCAGGTAACCGTTTATTCTTATGGGGAGTTTATTCTTATGGTCACTCTATAAGATGGGATGGAGATACTACTTACTTCCCTGTTTTTGATAGAAGACACAATATCAACTTAGTTGGAACATACCTATTTGGTAAGAAAAAAGATCTTGAGGTGAGTATTCGTTGGAATTTTGGTTCAGGATTACCTTTTACACCAACAGCAGGCTTCTTCGAAAATCAAACATTCAACGGAAGTGTAACAACAGACTACACCACAACAAACTCCAATAATGTATCAACAATCTTAGGAACATATAACAGTGAGCGTTTACCAACTTATCATCGATTGGATATTACTGTTAAGAAGAAGTTTGTATTTAAAAATAAAAATTATTTGGAGTTAGTTGCATCTGTCACCAACCTCTACGATAGAAAAAATATTTTCTATGTAAACAGAGTGACAAGTGAGAAAATTTATCAATTTCCAATTCTTCCTAGTTTTGGTTTGAGTTTCAAATTTTAATATAATTATTAGAATAAAAAAAGGGTTGATAGAAATCAACCCTTTTTTTATATTATTACATATTTTACTTCTTCCAACTATTATAAGCATTATTCTGATCTCTCGTAGGCTTATCTATTTTAGAAATAGAATAGGTCATATAAAAATTTCTGTTTACTTCAGGAAACGTCAAACTAATCATTCTCCCTTCTCTCAAAACAGTTACAGTTTTCGTGTCATCATCAAAGTAGTTCAACCACTTGTTTAACGCTCCACTGCAAGGAAAATCATTCACAGCAATAATTTCATCTCCTATTGTTAACCTGGCTAAATCTGCTGGACCAGAAGGATAAAGTGCCGTTACAACCTCATTACTTCCTTTCTTTTGTGTTTTAAACCCTAAACGACCTTCATTGTACTTATTTGAAGGTTTGTGAATTAATTCTAGACCTAACACATCTAACGCTTCCGTAATAATCAGCTCATAGGCTTTTGTACCGTTGAAATAATCATCAAAAAATATTTGATATGATTCTCCTGAAATAGACTCAATCAAGGATTGATAATCATTTTCAGACACTCCTTTATTCTTCAATCCAAAATTGAAAAATAAACGTTTCATAACCTCATCAATGCCGTATTTATTATCTGTAGCTTTTCTTAATTGTACATCAATCACAAATGTCAATAAGCAACCTTCCGTATAAATAGAAACTTTTCTTGAAGGCGCTCCAACTGAATAACCATCCAACCAAGTATCAAAAGATGATTCAGCAACAGAATAATTAAATCGACCAAAATTATCAAAGTGACGTTGCAATTGACTTGTTAACTCCTTTAAATAATCTTCCTCAGAAAAGAAGCCACTTTTAAGTAAAAACAAGTCTCCTTGATAGGTGGTGATTCCCTCACATATATAGCCGAGTTTGGAATAGTTCTCCTTTGAGAAATCATAAGGATACATTTCAATCGGTCGAATTGCTTTCACATTCCACGTATGATACAACTCGTGAGAGCTCACTCCCATTAACTCTTTGTAAAGGCTACCGAAAATATCATAAGATGGACCTAAAGAAATAACCGTTGATTTTTGATGCTCCACACCATGATATGCTTTATATGGAAGAATTTGATTCAAGAAATGATATTCTTTCACTGGAAATTCTGTAAATCGTTCAATTTGTTTATCCGTAAACGCCTTGAAATCTTTAATTATTCTTGGCCAATCAGGCTTAACCTCTCCATTGAACCAAATATGAAATATAGTTCCATTGGATTCATATTCTCCATGTTGCAATTTCGAAGATGCAATAAATGGTGAATCCAAAAGCTCATCAAAATTGGCAACTTTAAAATCTTCTCCTACTTTCTCCATAGAAGTTGCAACCTCCCAGTAAGCAGGTACATTAAGCTTTACTGAAACCTCATTGTTAAATGACTCTTCGGTGTAAACACAACAATTAACAGGATTAACATACAACTGTTCTTCATCCAAAAATGTAGAACCTGCATTAATGATATTGGCATAGAATGAATATTCTACTAAGATAGAATCCGTTGCTGACGTATCAATTTTCCAACTATCTTTCGTTTGCTTTTCTGCAGCTACAAGCCTTCCCTCTGAATTGCACACCTTAAAGTCACGAACATACTTAGCGAAATTTGCCAGTTCATAACGACCAGGTCGCCACGCTGGAAGTTGCACAATCGTTTCGTCAGTAGAGGTTTTAAACTCTGCTGTGATTTTAATGTACTGTTGAGAATGATTTTCTGCGGAGAATGTAAATTTTGTCATAGTTTAAGGAATTAAGTAGTCAGAGGTTAACTCCTTATTATCAATACATCGATGCTTGAATCTCAGCAATCTTCTCATCCTTCAAATAATCATCGTAAGGCATCATTTTATCAATCACTCCATTTGGTGTAATTTCAATCACTCTATTTGCAACAGAAGATACCAATTCATGATCATGAGAAGAAAATAACATTGTACCTTTAAATTCTTTCATTCCTTGATTCAATGCCTGAATAGATTCCAAATCTAAGTGATTCGTTGGTTCATCCATCAATAATAAATTACCTTTTGCCAACATCATTCGTGATAACATGCAGCGAACTTTTTCTCCACCAGAAAGAACATTTGCAGTTTTGAGAGCTTCTTCTCCAGTAAAAAGCATTCTTCCTAAGAACGTTCTCAAATAAACCTCTTCTCTTTCTTCTTCTGTCTGAACATACTGACGTAACCAATCAATCAATCCTAATTTCTCTTCAAAAAAAGTGTGATTCTCATTCGGTAAATAAGCTGTAGAAATGGTTGTCCCAAAAACAAATTCTCCAGAATCTTGTTTCAAACTTCCATCTAAAACTTCAAAGAAAGATGTCAAAGCTTGAGAATTTCTTGAAATAACCGCGATTTTATCTCCCTTATTAACAACTAAGTTAATGTCCTTAAATAACACACCATCTTCTGAAGAAACTGATAGTCCGTCAATATTCAAAACTTGATTCCCTGCCTCTCTCTCTTGCGAGAATGTAATTCCAGGATATTTTCTACTTGATGGTTGAATTTCTGCAATATCAAGGTTAGCAATCATTTTTCTTCTACTTGTTGCTTGCTTTGATTTGGCAGCATTGGCAGAGAATCGGGTAATAAAATCTTGCAATTCCTTTTTCTTTTCTTCTGCCTTCTTATTCTTGTCAGAACGTTGACGCAGAGCCAATTGAGAAGACTGGTACCAGAAACTATAATTACCCGTAAACATGTTCAATTTCTTAAAATCAATATCTGCAATGTGTGTACAAACCGTATCCAAAAAGTGTCTATCGTGAGAAACGACAATTACTGTGTTTTTAAAATCTAACAAGAAGTCTTCCAACCAAGTAATTGTTTTTAAATCCAAGTCATTGGTAGGTTCATCCAAAACAAGAACATCTGGATTCCCAAATAAAGCTTGAACTAACAATACTCTCACTTTTAAATCATTCGATAAATCTTTCATCAACGTGTAATGCTTAGATTCATCAATTCCTAAATTAGAAAGCATTGAGGCAGCATCAGTTTCTGCGTTCCAACCTTCTAGATCGGCAAATTCTCCTTCTAGTTCAGCAGTACGCATACCGTCTTCATCAGAAAAGTCAGGTTTTGCATACAAAGCATCTTTCTCAACCATGATTTCATAGATACGCTTATGTCCCATAATCACGGTCTTCAAGACTTCATGCTCATCAAACTCAAAGTGATCCTGCTTCAGGACAGCCATTCTTTTTCCTGGTTCCAAAATCACATGACCTGTCGTAGGATCTTGATCTCCTGTTAATATTTTTAAGAAAGTGGATTTTCCAGCACCATTTGCCCCAATAACGCCGTAGCAATTGCCGTTGACAAATTTTACATTAACGTCATCAAAAAGAACACGCTTTCCGAACTGAAGAGATAAATTATTTACTGCTAACATTTTACTTAATTGAATTTTGGCGCAAAGATAGTGAAAGTGAGGAAAGAAAATGCATATCTATAAAATTAAGATCGCAAAAAAAAGTGCACCAAACGATGCACTTCTTTAATTAACTCTAAACCTTTCCCTTAATTTAACTGAAAATTAATCGGAATAGTTAATTTAGATTCAACATTCTTTCCATCTTTTTGTGCAGGAATCCAAGTTGGCATTTTTTGCAACAAACTAAGCGCTGACTTATTCAATGCTTCATCTTTTAAACCTCTAAGAATATTGAATTTCGACAATGAACCATCCTTACCTACTGTAAACTGAACATACACTTTTCCTTGGCTTTTCGCTTCTACCGAAGATTTTGGATAGTTGATGTTTTTAACAAAGAAAGCGTACATAGCATCCTGTCCACCTGGAAAAGATGCTTCCACATCTACTTCTTCACTCATTTTTTGCACAACTGTATTCGATGGTGCTTGTCGCTCATTTAAACTCATTGACATGAAAGTCATTCCTGCTAGAACAGGCACTAAAATTAACTGTTTCATATTGTATTGATTTTTGTGATTAAACTTTTCTAAACGTTTTCTAATGGCAGATTTACTGTTAAAGGCGTTAACTAAAGTTGGAGAATGAACATTAAATGCTGAGTAGATCAATGTATTCCCATATTCTTTTGCACTAACATTCTTTTGCAAAACATAATTATCAGCAATAAACTCATGATTTTCTTTTGCCTTTTTCATCCACAAATAAACAATCGGATTGAACCACAATATTCCTTTTAATAATGAAAGATAGAGAACATCTAACGAATGATACCCTTTGCAATGCGCATATTCGTGAAGAAGAATTAGTTCTTCATTTTTCAGCGCATTTGGACTCAAATAAATCTTATGGAAGAAAGAGAAAGAATCGTTCGTATCCGAAAGTAAATAAACCTTTACTCCCTCGAAGGTTTTATAAAACGATCTAGAAACACGTTTAAAAATAAACGCCAATTGTCTAATTATTAGTGAAATAGAAATAATGAATCCTAAATACAATAATCCATCATTCCATTTAAAAAAAGAAAAACCTGCTAGGATCACATTCGTTTGCAATACTTCAATTGTTGGTAGAATTGTAGTCCATACTGGTGATTCGGTTATTGTATCAAAAATAAAAGGAAGCGTAAAACACACAAGAGGTGCAACTATCAAATAAGTACGATTGAAACTAAAATGACTTTCCCCTTTCTCCAATAATAGATAGACGAAATAAGCAATAACAAAAAATAAGTTGATTAATAAGAAATGTAATAAACTCATAACTTTTCAATTTTTTTCATGATTTTTTCTAATTCGTTCACTGAAATATTTTTCTCTTTCACAAAAAAGGAAAGCATCTGTTCCATCGATCCTGAAAAATATTTGTTCAATAAGTTGTCAGCCGTCTGCTTCGTATATTCTTCTTTAGAAATAATTGGGGAATACATGTGTGTCCGACCGAATGCTTTATGTTTCACTACATTTTTCTTTTCTAAAATCCTGACAATTGTTGATACCGTATTGTAAGCTGGTCTGGGTTCTGGAAATTTCTCAACAATATTCTTTACAAAGGCTTCTTCTAGGTCCCAAAGAACTTGCATTACCTGCTCCTCTGCTTTTGTTAATTCTACCATACTTAATAATTTTCAACAAATATAAACTAAATATTTAGTTATACAACTACTTTTTTAGTTTAATGATTTCTCTTAAGTTATTTTTTTGTTAACAAATTATATTTTCACTGATTTATACTTGAAATAGATTACATTTACACTATATATTACACTTCATTACTTGCAAAAAATAGGCAAAACATACCGTTTCATAACACTTTCATTAGCATTCTTGTTGTTGTTTACATCAACAGGCTTTTCAATTGATATGCATTTCTGTAAAGGGAAAATTGCTGATGTGAGTGTTTTTGGTAAAGCAAAATCATGTAAAATGCTTGTTAAAAAAGTTGACGCTAATTCAATTTTGTGCAAAGCTGATTTGAATCAACACAAAGACGACTTCAA
>DQTF01000004.1 GCA_015662935.1 Crocinitomicaceae bacterium
AGAAGGAAAATCAACTATGTGGCATTCATCTGCTCACTTGATGGCGGAAGCTTTGGAGTTTTTCTACCCTGGAATTAAATTAGCAATTGGACCTCCGATTAAAAATGGATTCTACTATGATGTAGATTTCATGGATTATACCATCACAGAAGCTGACCTTCAGAAAGTCGAGCAAAAAATGAAAGAATTGGCAAAGCAAAAGAATGCATTTGTCCGTAAAGACATAGCAAAAGCTGATGCCATTGCTTATTTCAAGGAAAAAGACGATGAGTATAAATTAGAATTACTGGAAGGTTTAGACGATGGAACAATCACTTTCTACACGCAAGGTAATTTCACTGATTTATGTCGTGGTCCCCACATCCCTCACACTGGGCCAATTAAGTCAATCAAATTGACATCCATTGCTGGTGCTTATTGGAGAGGTGATGAAAAAAGAAAACAATTGACACGCATCTACGGAATTACATTTCCAAAGAATGCAGAACTGAATGAATACCTAGAAAAATTAGAACAAGCAAAAGCTCGTGACCATAGAAAACTGGGTAAAGAATTAGATCTTTTCACGTTCTCACAAAGAGTTGGGCAAGGATTACCTTTGTGGTTGCCAAAAGGAGCTGCATTAAGAGAACGCTTGGAAAACTTCTTAAAGAAAGCGCAAAAGAAAGCTGGTTATGACCAAGTAATTACTCCTCACATTGGAAGTAAAGAACTATATGTTTGCTCTGGTCATTATGCGAAATATGGAAAAGATTCTTTCCAACCTATTGGTACACCAGATGACAGCGAAGAATTTTTACTAAAACCGATGAATTGCCCTCACCATTGTGAGATTTTTAAAGCAAGACCTCGTTCTTACAAAGATTTGCCTATTCGTTTTGCAGAATTTGGAACCGTTTATCGTTATGAGCAATCAGGAGAATTGCACGGTTTGACAAGAGTCCGTGGATTTACGCAAGATGATGCACATATTTTTTGCATGCAAGATCAAGTAAAAGACGAGTTCAAAAAAGTAATTGATTTGGTCTTGTATATTTTCAAGACACTGAGTTTTGAAAATTTCAAAGCGCAAATTTCTCTACGTGATAAAGACAACAGAGATAAATACATTGGTTCTGATGAAAATTGGGACAAGGCGGAGAACGCAATCATTGAAGCAGCTGCAGAAAAAGGATTAGATACATTTGTTGAGTATGGCGAAGCAGCATTCTACGGCCCAAAGTTGGACTTCATGGTTGAAGACGCTTTAGGAAGAGAATGGCAACTAGGAACAATCCAAGTGGACTATAACTTGCCTGAACGTTTTGAATTAGAATATACTGGTTCTGATAATCAGAAGCACAGACCCGTAATGATTCACCGTGCACCCTTCGGATCTATGGAAAGATTTGTTGCAGTATTACTTGAACATTGCGCTGGGGACTTCCCATTATGGTTGACAACTGATCAAGTGGCCATCTTGCCAATTAGTGAGAAATACAATGATTACGCAGAAAACCTTTTAGAATTGCTAAATAATTACGATATTCGCGGATTCGTTGACGATCGTAATGAAAAGATTGGCAAGAAAATACGTGAATCGGAGATGAGTAAAATCCCTTTCATGCTGATTATCGGAGAGAAAGAAGCCACCAATAGTGAGGTTTCAGTCCGACAAAGAGGTGAGAAAGGAGATATTGGCACGATGACTGTAGAAACTTTTGCAAAATTAATTAACGACGCGATTAAAACGGAGTTAGCTTTAAAAGATTAAAAAACTGAATGAGAAGACCAAGTAACAGAAGAAGGTTTGTAAAAAGAGAAGATCAAGCCCTACACAAAATTAACGACAAGATTTACGCGCGAACTATTCGTCTAGTTCGAGAGGGACAAGAGCCAGTAGTTATGGCAACGTCTGAGGCTATTAAATTAGCTGACACCGAAGATCTTGATTTGGTAGAGATTTCACCTAAAGCTGATCCGCCGGTATGTAAAATTTTGGATTACAAGAAATTCTTGTACAACCAAAAGAAAAAGGCCAAAGAAATGAAAGCGAAGCAATCAAAAGTTGTTTTGAAAGAAATTAGATTTGGTCCGAATACAGACGATCATGATTTCGAATTCAAATTGGCTCACGCTAAGAAGTTTTTGGAAGAAGGAAATAAAGTAAAAGCTTTTGTATTCTTTAGAGGACGTACAATTGTATTTAAAGACAGAGGAGAAATTCTTTTGTTGAGGTTAGCACAAGAACTCGAAGAATACGGAGTAATTGAGCAAATGCCAAAATTAGAAGGAAAAAGAATGATCATGATGATTAATTCTAAGAAAAAGAAATAATTTTAATTACTGTACGGTCTAGTCGCGACATAATCGTACAGTAATTAAAAAAAAGAAGCTATATAAAGAGGTAAATTAAAAACGAAGAGAGATGCCAAAAATGAAAACTAAATCTAGTGCTAAGAAGAGATTCAAGGTAACTGGAAGCGGTAAAATCAAAAGAAAACATGCTTTTAAGAGTCACATTCTAACGAAGAAGACAAAAAAGCAAAAGCGTAACTTGACTAAAGCTGGACTGGTTCACAAATCAGATTTAGCGAATATCAAGCAACAATTATGTATGAAGTAATCCGATAGGTTTCGGATTCATACAGGTTCATTAAATGTTAACCCAGTAACGAGTAACTAAGTCAATTGAAACAATGTTGCACTCTTTATTAAAAACTTAAAAATTATGCCAAGATCGGTAAATCATGTTGCTTCAAAAGCGCGTCGTAAGAACGTAATGAAGCACGCCAAAGGTTACTTTGGAAGAAGAAAAAATGTCTGGACTGTTGCAAAAAATGCAGTAGAAAAAGGTATGTTATATGCATACACAGGACGTAAACAAAAGAAAAGAAACTTCCGTTCATTGTGGATTATGCGTATTAACGCAGGTGCACGTTTGCACGGAATGAATTATTCTCAATTCATGGGACTAGTTAACAAAAGCGATATGGAACTCAACCGTAAAGTTCTTGCTGATTTAGCAATGAATCACCCGGAAGCGTTCAAAGCAGTTTTTGACGCAGTTAAGAAATAAATTTACATCCTCTTTATAGCAAAAGTCTCGTTGAGTTTTCAACGGGACTTTTTTTTATTGTACTTTGTCGAGAATTTAAAAATTGAATTACACCAAATACGCAATGTGACTTAACTATATTGCAAGTCCAAGTAATAAATATCGAAATAATGGACTTGTTGAGCAAAAGACATTAAAAATAAAAACTGGCATTAACTCGTTGACTCTAACAATTTTCTTTCTCCATATTTGGCTATTAAAATTCAGAATTATTAATTAACTTCGCATCTATCAAATTTGAATTTTATGAGTTACGATATTATTGTTGTTGGAAGTGGACCTGGCGGATACGTCACGGCGATTAGAGCTTCTCAATTAGGCCTTAAAACGGCTGTTGTAGAACGGGAGTCTTTAGGTGGGATCTGCCTAAATTGGGGATGTATTCCAACCAAAGCACTGCTAAAAAGCGCCAATGTATTTGAATACCTACAACATGCAAGTGATTATGGAATCACTGTTAAAGGTGCAGAAGCAGACTTTGGAGCAATGGTATCTAGAAGCCGTGAAGTTGCCAATGGTATGAGTAATGGTATTCAATTTTTACTTAAGAAGAATAAAATTGATGTTCTTTCTGGAACTGGTGTTTTAAAAGCAGGAAAGAAAGTTGCTGTAACAGACGATAAAGGAAAAACAACCGAATACTCAGCATCGAAAGGAGTAATCATTGCAACAGGAGCTAGATCAAAGCAGCTGCCTAGCTTGCCGCAAGACGGAAAGAAAGTTATTGGATATAGAGAAGCATTAACCTTAAAGACACAACCTAAGAAAATGGTTATTGTTGGTTCTGGTGCTATCGGAGTTGAATTTGCTTATTTCTACAACGCAATTGGAACAGAGGTAACTGTAGTTGAATATTTACCGAATATTGTTCCTATAGAAGATGCAGATGTTTCGAAGCAACTGTTGAAATCTTTCAAGAAATCTGGAATTAAGGTAATGACTAAATCCTCTGTTGAATCTGTTGATACTTCAGGAAAAGGATGTATTGCAACGATTAAAACAGCAAAAGGAGAAGAGAAAATAGAGTGTGACATTGTTCTTTCAGCCGTAGGAATCGAAGCTAATATTGAAAATATAGGATTAGAAGATTTAGGAATTGTAACTGATAGAGGTCGTATTTTGGTGAATGACTACTACCAAACGAACTTACCTGGGTATTATGCAATTGGAGATGTGATTCCAACCGCTGCTCTTGCTCACGTAGCGTCTGCAGAAGGAATTATCTGTGTAGAGAAAATTGCAGGAGAAAACCCTGACACATTAGATTACGGAAACATCCCAGGATGTACTTATTGTTCTCCAGAAATTGCATCTGTTGGAATGACAGAAGCACAAGCAAAAGAAGAAGGACGTGATATCAAAATTGGTAAATTTCCATTCTCTGCATCTGGAAAAGCTAGTGCTGCCGGGGCCAAAGAAGGTTTTGTTAAGTTAATTTTCGATGCGAAGTATGGAGAATTATTGGGAGGCCACATGATTGGTGCGAATGTTACTGAGATGGTTGCAGAATTAGTTGCATTAAGAAAGTTAGAAACTACTGGTCATGAATTGATTAAAACAGTTCATCCTCATCCTACAATGTCAGAAGCAATTATGGAAGCTGCTGCAGCTGCATATGATGAAGTGATACATTTGTAGAATTTAATATGTTTTTTTAAAATAGTAGAGCCGTGATACATCACGGCTCTACTATTTTAAAATCATTCCACCACAATCACATCTTTCTTTGCGAACATTTTCTGGTCAAATTCAAAATCAATGCGACCGACATTTATTCCCGCCCAGCCAACTTGATTCACTAAAACCGTATCACCATTTAAATTCTTTTCTTCAGTAGGTTTGTCTAGAAAAGTATGTGTATGTCCTCCAATTATTAAATGAATATTTTGTGTTTTTCGAGCAAGAACGCGGTCAGAAACTTTCTCACTACCGTACTCATACCCTAGGTGTGACAAACAGATAATAAGGTCACAACCTTTTCTTTTCAATTCTGAAGCACGATCATTTGCCACATCGATAGGATAAATGTATTCTGTTTCTCCGTATTTAATACCAGGTACAAGACCTTTCATCTCTACACCAACTCCAAAGATCCCTACTTTAATCTTACCTTTTTGAATAATGGTATAATCTTGTGTATGACCATCAATTGGTGTATTTGTAAAATTATAGTTCGAACAAACAAATGGGAATTTTGCAAATTCTCTTGCCTTAACAAAACCTTCTAGGCCGCCATCAAAATCATGATTCCCCATGGTTGCAACATCGTACCCCATTTCTGTCATGAGTTTCATTTCTAAAACCCCACCGAATTTATTGAAGTAAGGTGTTCCTTGAAAAATATCTCCAGCATCTAGTAATAGAACGTGCTCTTCTTCTCGACGAACCTTCTCGATTAACTCAAAACGACGAGCAACGCCACCCTTTCCTGGGTACTTTGAATGATTTTCTGGAAAAGGATCAATGTTAGAATGTGTATCGTTGGTGTGAAGAATCGTCAATTTGGTTGAACCCGGCTTCTTTGCACTTTGCGCCAAAATAGAAGGGGCAATTAATAAACCTCCTGAAACGACAACTGAATTTCTTACAAACGTTCTTCTTTTCATGGTTCAAATTGTATTCGTTGTTCGTCACTCCAAGTTAATTCTTTTTGCTCTTTTGCCACTTTAATCATTGCATCTCGCATAAGTAAACCTGGATAGTTTACTTTAATTTTATCTTGAAAAAAGTCCATATGATCACCTCCGTTCATTAAGTAATCAGAAGTAACAACTAAAAAAGATTCGTGCTTTTTACGCGTTACTTTCTTAAATTGAAGTTTATCATTCTTGATATAAGCAGCACCAATTGGTTCTCCGTTTCTCATTTTTAGGTATTGCTCAATTCTCTCCAAAGAATGCATAGGCATTTCAACAATCACTATTTCGTTATCAAATGGCATTAATTTAAAGATGTCTCCAAGCGTGACATCTCCTTGATTGATAGAGTTTCTTAATCCACCCCAGTTCAATAAACAGAATGAAGGTTTATCATTGTCAATTTTTCCTTTTACAGAAGAATAAATTGCATCAGTTGACCAATTATTTAAGCTACCGTTAGGTTTTCCTCTTTCAAAGCTTTTCGGAGCGTACGCAATGACCTCCAACATTTCTTTATTCAATTCTGTCCTGTAGGGAGCAACGATACTGTCAACGATGTTTTGTTTTTCGTATTCTTTCGTTATGGAAACTTGCTCATTCTGTACCGAAAGGGTATTAACAGAAGAGCAGGCCAAAAGACCTGCTCCACATAAAATTATGATGCTAAATTTTAACATTATTCAATGATCACTTTTCGTTGAATTGAACCTTTAACAGTAGTAACTCGAATTATATAACTTCCTGATTGAACAGATGAAACATCTAGGTTCAATTTTGATAAAGAAACGTTTGCGTCTGTCAAAACTGTTCTTCCTTGCATATCAATCATTTTAATAGAAGTAATCTGCTCATCTGCACTAATCGTTATATAACTAGTCGCAGGAATCGGATATACTGATACTGAATTCTCTGATAACTCAATAGTATTCAGAACAGAACAATCTGGCCCAAGGTATAATAAGTTATCAAAATCAATGTGGCAAGCAAATTCTACAGAATCGATAAAGGGATTTCTATTTCCTTGTAAATTATAGATATACTCATGTCTTGCTATTTCGTAATCATCTGGTAAATCTGCATAATGCCATGTTTTTAATAATTCTTGATCTTGATTAGTTGCCGCAGGGTCACCATTCAAATTAAAACCATAGGTAACAACCATATACATAATCGCTCTTGCTGCATTTCCTTTTTGTGCATCTCGTGGCTCATAGAC
>DQTF01000087.1 GCA_015662935.1 Crocinitomicaceae bacterium
AGCACAAGCTTTATTTGATGCATGTTTTAGAATTTTGGAGCCACCTTATGCTCCTCAATTAGTAATTCAAGAATTGAATAATGAATTAGTATTATTGTTATCGAATCCAATAACTTCTAATAACTATCTGGAATCTTACCACCAAGAAGATAAGGTGAATATTGTTGACGTAACATTAGATAGATTCTATACTTTTGAAGGATATCAAATTTATCAATTAGTTGATGAAGATGCATCTGTTGTTGATATAGGAGATGCTTCTAAAGCTCAATTGGTTGCTCAATGTGATATTGAAAATGGAATTGATGAAATTATTAACTTCTCTTTAATTGAAGAGTTAGGTTACGAAATTCCAGAATTGAAAGTAGAAGGCGCTAATAAAGGTATTCAACACTCTTTCCTATTGGAAGAAGATAAGTTTGCTGCTGGGGAAAAAACTTTAGTAAACAATAAAAGGTACTACTATGTGGCTGTTGCATATGCTCACAATGAGTTCAAGAAATATGATCCATTTGATCCTTTTGCTTTAGATGGTCAAAAAAAGCCATATATTTCATCTCGTTTAGGACATGATGGTTCTGCTATCAAAGCGGTAGAAGCAATTCCTCACAATCCTTCAGCTGAATCAGGTGGCTTAACTCAAAATGCGGTTTATGGTTCGGGTCCTAAAATCACAAGATTGGATGGTACTGGTAATGGTGGAAATGTTTTAGAATTAACTTCAGCTTCAAAAAATACAATTGTTGCAAATGGTTATTTGGAAACTCCAACTTACGAAAATGGTAAAGGTCCAATTAGTATTAAAGTGGTTGACCCACTAAATGTTGCAGATGGTTATTTTGAATGTTTGTTTACAAACTATAATGTTTCTACAACAAATGCTGCAGATACTGCTTCGTGGGTGATTAATAGATATGCTTCTAAAGGTGGAGCGTTATTAGAATCTGTTTCATCTACTGTTTCAATTGATAAATCAAATGAACAAATTATCCCACAATGGGGAGTGTCTGTTTCTATCGACCAGAAAGGTTATTACTTTCCAAAAGGTGCATTTGGATCAAAAAGATATTTAACAACAGATCTATTGTCTGCAGAAGTGAAATATAGTGATCCAACAAAACAATGGTTGTTTGGAGTTCAAGATAATGATGTTTTTGCACCTACAAATTGGATTCGTTCAGGTGTATATAATCCAAATGATCCAGATCCATGTGTTCCAGATGCAAATATTCCTGATTATCAAGAGAATTGTTTTTATAGGGATGATATAGGATATGATGATGAGAAGAAATGGTCTGGTATTTTAGGGGGTATTATTGCTCCTCAAAGACTAGTTGCTTTTCAAGCAGATTATGCACCAATGAATTACCTAAGTTCTGCTGGAGTTCCAGTTCAAGCAAGTTCCCCATTAGCTAGAGATCAAGCACCAATTAGTAGTTTGCCGAGTGTAGATATCGTTATCACACCAGACAAGTCTAAATGGACGAGATGTCCTGTTATTGAGTTGGGTAGAATTACTGCTTTTAACGTAGGTGGAGGTACACCTGGTAAATTACGTAAGAGTCCAAGCGTGGATAAAAATGGTAATGTTGATGGTACTGGTACAACTGGTATGGGATGGTTTCCTGGTTATGCAATTGATGTTGAGTCAGGAGCTCGTTTATACATGGCTTTTGGTGAGAATTCATTTTTATCAGCGGATAATGGTGGTGACATGATTTGGAATCCTTCTAATAGAATGTTCGATAACAACGGTAATCCAACTCTAGGAGGAATGCATCCTGTATATGTTTATTCTTTCCAGAAAAAGAATATAGGAAAAGTGGGAGATGATTATCCTGCATATATTCCATGGGAAGCAACAAATTTAGCGACGAATCAACTTTACCAAGATTATCAATTAATTGAATCAAATGATAATCTTCAACAGAAAATAACAGTTGGGTCTGTTTCATGGGTTGCCTATCCAATAATTGCTCCAGGGCGTACTTTATTAGAAAGTGAAGTGACTGTCAAGTTGAGAGTTAGTAAAGAATACAAAAATTTTTCTAATCCATTGACACCTGTTGGCGGGCCTAATAATGGTAGACCAATGTATTCTTGGAATATGGATGATTTGAAAACAGAATACGGAAGTCAAGAAGAATTAGCGAGTCTTTTGGATATGATTAAAGTTGTTCCAAATCCTTACTATGCACATTCTGACTACGAACGTAATAGATTGGATACAAGAGTTAAATTTACAAACCTACCAGAGCAATGTAAGATTAGAATCTATACATCAAATGGTAAATTAATTAGAACCTTTGATAAAGATAGTCCTCAAACTTATTTAGATTGGGATTTGAATAACCAAAAAAGAGTTCCTATTGCTGGAGGTGTATATTTAATACATGTTGAAATTCCAGAAGTTGGAGAGACGATTCTGAAGTTCTTCGGAGGAATGAGACAAGTCGATTTACAAGGTATATAATTAAAGAAAACAAGAGTTGATATGATTAATTCAATTAATAAAATAAAAGTAGGAGCAGTTCTATTCGGAATCATTGCTGGAAGTTTTTCTTCTTTTGCAGGAAATGAAGACAGAGTTGGGTCCGCAGGTGCTGGTCATTTGTTGGTAAACCCTTGGGCTAGAAGTACTGGTAACGGTGGGGCAGGAATAGCTACTGTTAGTGGATTAGAAGCTTCTTTTTTGAACATCGCAGGTGTCTCCTTTACGGATAAAACGCAAATCAAATACAGTTACACAAACTGGATGGGTTCTGCAGGTATCGGCTTAAACTCTGCTGGTATAGCTCAAAGAGTTTCTGAATCGGGTGTTGTTTCATTGAGTATTCAGTCTATGAATTTTGGAGATGTTGAAATTACTACGGTAAATAATCCAGAAGGGAATATCGGCTTTTTCTCACCGAGAGCAAATGTATTTAACATTGGTTATTCACAAACGTTCTCAAGTTCTATTTCTGGTGGAATTAATTTCAAAGTAATTTCTGAAAGTATCGCCAATCTTAAAGCAACAGGTATCGGAATCGATGCAGGTATTCGCTACGTGACAGGCGAGCAAGATCAAATGAAATTTGGAATTACGCTGAGAAATGTTGGACCAACAATGAAATACAAAGGTGATGGGCTTGCTACACAAGCAGACCTTGAATCTAATGGAAACATTGCTACTCTTCAACAAAGAACAGCAACTTACGAATTACCGTCTTTATTAGCGATTGGTGCAGCATATGATTTTATCTTTGACGAGAAAAACAAATTAAACGTAGCGTTTGGTTTTACAGCAAATTCTTTTTCTAGTGATCAGTTTGCATTAGGATTGGATTATGGTATGACAACTGAAAAACTAGCTTTCAATTTAAGAGCTGGTTATGTTTATGAGAAGAATCTTCTTAGCGTAGAAAATCGTTCTAATGCTTTAGTTGGTCCTACAGCTGGATTTTCTGTTGATGCCTTAGTTGGAGAAAACAAAAGTGCATTAGGAGTTGAATATACTGCTCGATTTGCAGGAATATTTGGAGTTATTCACACAATTGGTGTGACGATTAGCTTAAAGTAAAAAAAGAAATTAATATATAAAACTGCAAGAGAGTCCATTTGGGCTCTCTTGTTTTTATTTAAAGTACAGTACAAATGGCACAATTTAGTTATTACACAGAAGAAGGTCTTAAAAAATTAAAAGACGATTTATTTGAAATGGAAACGGTTCAACGTCCATCTATTTCTAAACAAATTGGAGAAGCAATTGATAAAGGTGATTTGTCTGAGAATGCAGAATACGATGCAGCAAAAGAAGCGCAAGGTATTTTGGAAACAAAAATTGCTAGACTAAAAGAGGTTCTATCAAACGCAAGAGTAATCAATGACGAAGGAATTGATACTTCAAAAGCGTTTATTCTTTCTACCGTGAAGATGAAAAACATTAAGAATAAAGCGGTGATGCAATATACACTTGTGGCAGAAAATGAAGCTGATTTAAAAGCTAAGAAAATAAGTATTGATTCTCCAATTGGAAAAGGTTTGTTAGGTAAGTCTGTTGGTGATATTGCGGATGTAACTACTCCAAATGGAGTCATTCAATTTGAAATTATCGAAATCACACGATAATGGCTTCTTTATTTACTAAAATAATAAATGGAGAAATCCCTTGTCATAAAGTTCATGAGTCAGATGAGTTTTTGGCATTCTTAGATATCATGCCTTTGAAAGAAGGTCATGTGCTAGTAGTTCCAAAAAATGAAACTGATTACATTTTTGACATCGAAGATGACGAGTTAGGAAAAATGATGATTTTTGCAAAAGAAGTTGCTGTAAAAATTAAAAAGGCTTTTCCTTGTAATAGAGTAGGAGTGACTGTAATTGGACTTGAAGTTCCTCATGCACACATTCATTTGATCCCAATTAATAAATTGGATGACATGAATTTTTCGAAAGAAAAAATGAAGTTATCAAACGAGTATCTTCAAAAAATAGCATTAAAAATAGCTGATTCATAGTTAGATAGCAACAGTACTGTCATTTTTGCGATTTTTGGAGCGTGATTTGTTGGTTAATACTCAGATTTAAATTAAATTAAATTAAATTTGAAAACTATAAAGAATATCATGTTAAAGAGTATCAAAGCCTTTTTGGTTACAATGTTCTTCGGAGCATCAGCCAATGCCGCTTCAGTTGACCCTGTTAAAATTCTATTTATCGGGAACAGCTATACTCACATGAATGAAATGCCAAAGATGCTTCAAAAGATGGTTGATAAAGCCGGAAAAGAAGTGATTATTGAGCGCAATACTGAGTCTGGAGGTTCGTTTGAAATTCATTCTAAGCGACCAGATTTATACCAAGCTATTAATAAACGTAAATGGGATTACGTCATTCTTCAAGGGTTTAGCCGAGAAATGAGCTATTCTAAAGAACACATTGATTCTGCATCTGTTCCTTTTTTGAATCAAATAACTGATTCTATCTATGCGAATAATGCATGCACCAATGTTCTATTTTACATGACTTGGGGCTATGATGAAGGCTTTTTGGATCGTGAAGAAATTAATTCTTACGAGAAAATGGCTGATAGTATCGAACGTGGTTATTCTTATTTAGGAGAAGTGTATAACGTTCCTGTAGTTCCAGTTGGAATGGTTTGGAAGCAAGTAAAGAAGGTTGGAACGATTGATTTATATGCTCCAGATCGCGCACACCCAAGTAGAAAAGGTTCTTATTTGATTGCAACAACCTTTTACAATGCTATTTTTGGAGAATCTAATGAGAATGTTTACACCTCAACTATTGCTTCAGAAGATGCGGAATTAATTAAAAAAGAAGCTAAAAATTTTATTGATGCCAATCGAGAGAAGTATCACTTAACCAAAAATCGTTTCTTACTAGAGTCTTTTGTAACTGATAAAGGAGAATACAAACTGAATTTTTTTAGTTCTTTTGCTGAAGATGTGGCTTTACTGTGGAGTTTTGGTGATGGCCAAGAATCTACGACTAAAAGCGGAACGCATACGTTTAAAAAACCAGGAGAATATGTTATTAAGTTAACGGTTCATGATAAATGTGGCAATAAATCTCATGAGAGAATTGTGAAATTTATTAAGCCGAAGAAAAAGAGAAGAAAGAAAACTAAATAGATTTTTTTCTCCAGAAGAAAAGGAAATCAATGACCTTTGCTTTTATTTTCTCAAAGAATTCTAAATACTTAATAAAAACAACGAAAGCACCGATAAATACGGTAGCTCCTAGAATTACTTGCCAACCATTCAGTGAATGACTCAGTTCTTCAGAGTTAAGTCCATAGCCAAAGATTCCACCGTAAAGAATCACAACATGTATGATGTATATCGACAATGTGTTTTGCCCAATTTTTAAGAATAATTCTCCTTTAAAATGGATGAGTTTGTCTATGAGCATAAATACACCTAAGGCAATAAATATTTGCCCTAACCTTCCGTATAACCATGAATTCTGAACTAAGTTTAATTCATCAAATCCCATGTATTCTATTATACCATCTAGTGTAAGACCAATGACGCGTCCAAATAGATTTAATCCCAATCCCAATCCTATATAGGTCAATGGGTACCAAAATTTCTTCACGTGATCTTGAAAACGAATGGTCAATGCTCCAACCATACCACCATACATCGTAAATGCCGTCCAAGGTATTATAGGAAATACGGAGTACGGACCTCGAATCACATTTTGAATAATCTCAGGCGCTGCATTCGGTAAGAATACATCCTTTTCCAAACCTTTTAAATAAGGATAAAAGCAAAAGATGATTGTTCCAGCTAGAAAGTAGTACACATACAAAGGTCCTTTGTTGATTAATTTGTACAAGCCAAAAATAAGTAAGAGCGCCACGATTCCTATTCCAATTGATTGCAAAACATGGAATGCAAAAATCCAAGGATGCTCATGGTTGAAAGTATTGCTTGCATACCGCAAATTAAATTGTAAAGCATAGCCCCAAAGTAATAATTCAAATGCTCGTCGAAATCCTTTCTTAATTCTCGGGTTTCGCCTAAATCCGGCTTCTTTATTTCTAGCAAGTAGGTATACGAAGACAACTCCCGTGACAGTGAAAAACAATGGGGCAGTGAATCCTTTGATAAAATAGAACCAATCGAAGAGAATATAACCAGATGTTCCTGTTTCTCGAACAAGCGCAACCATTGGTTTGAAGTCCTTGAACATGTGCTCAATAAAATGACCTTCAAGCATCAATAGTATCGCCAAAGAGCGAGCCATATCAATAAACTTCAACCTTACTTTAGGTTTCGCGATGATTTCTATTTGCTGTTCTTCTACGGACATATTTTCAGATGCAAAAATACGATATTTTCTTTTGGAAAATACAAAGGCTTTTTATTTATAAGCTTCGTGTTTTTCTTACAAATTAACCACACTCCACATCACCACATACACTCACGTGCCAACTTCAACTATCACTCTTCAATTTCACTTGAAATATATAACCTCAGTTCTTCATCACTATTTTTTACTTTCAAATAGATTGATTTTACCATAAACCCAATTAGCTCTTCTGTGTCAACTTGCATCATTACTTTTGCAATCTCTCCTGGCTGCAAAGTTGTTCGGTCAATTGTTACAAAGGTACATTCACAAGGTATTCTAGTTTCATCAAATTGAATCGCTTCATTGGATTTATTCTTTACCAAAAAAGTGTGATTCAGCATGTCTCCTTGCTTCGAGTCTCCATAGTCGTAAACAGGATTGGGTGTTGTCAAAGCAAATTCTTTGTCATCTTCTAAATAACTCACACTTTGAATTTCAATTTTTCTTTCTTGCGCTGCAGATCGAGAATAAACAGAGTTTTGCACATCATTTGGATTGTCAGAGGTTGTTTGATCCGCGGTGTATTCTCCAAATGGAATCTGAGAGAAAACAACACGACCACCGTTTTCTGCTTTGTCATCCATGTATTTCACAAAGACGCCTCCGTTATATCTTCGTAAATAATTTCTCAACGAAGAAATTCTTCTTTTTGTCAAATTTACATTGTAATTAGTTTTCGCCAATGGGCTCGCAAATCCTTGAATGGTGATGTTAATTTTTGCTCCTCGATCTAGCTCCTCCAATAATAAGTCCCTAAATAATTGTAAGTCTGAAACTCCTTTATCAACGTAATCAACAAAGAAATTTTGAATATTTGCCTTAGCCTCATTAGATTTTTCTCCAGTCAAACCTTTCGAATACTCATCTTTGTATTCTTCAATCATTTTGGTATATCGATGATATGTTTCGATGTAATTGTCCTTTGTAACGGTGTCCCAAGAATCAGGATTTGGTCTGTCGTTGTGAAAATACAATGTAACGGGTAATCGACTGTTTAATTCTGCCAATGTTTCCGTTGTTGTATCAATGATGATTACCGGTACTGGCTCGTACAAAGCAAAGATATCGCTACAACAAGTAGGATTCTTGCTGTAAAGAACGCCAATTCTATTCGAAGTTATGTAGGAAGTATCACCATGAATGAAGAAATACAAATCATTCGCAGAACTATTACTCGGCTGTCCTAGGTTGATGGCTTCGGTAAATTTATTCGTATACTCAGAATAGAAAATATCGTAACCGCCATATCCATTCTTCCAAGAAGTTGAAAAATAAAGACGGTTGGTTTTTGAATCCCACCAAGGTGTAATTTCATTCTCAATTGAATTCAATGTTCTTATTGCTCTGACTTTTCCGTATTGATTCCCATTTTTGATAGGACTGTAGAATAAATCCAAACCACCTTTGCTGTCCGCTCGATTTGATGAGAAAATCAAGGTTTCTGTTCCATTAATTTCAGCGATGCAAGGCATAGTCGTATTTGCTCCTTCTTCATTGATGATATCACTCAATGAATCAATGTAGCTCCATTTTCCATCTTTAAAATTAGCAACCATTATTTTGCAAGTGTAATTATAACCTTGCTCAGCACATTTACTGAAATAAAATCGACTTCCATCTAGCGAGAATACACCATTTCCAGTGTTTAAATTCTCCAGAAATAAATCTTTAATTTGTTCCGATGTTTGAAAAGTGACATCTTCTATTGTACTTGAATAAATGGACGTTCTGTATGATTTAGAATAGACCTCTTCATTTTCTGCAACAGAATCTGCTCTCAAGCTCGAAAAAATAAGTTGCTGATTGTAAATTCCATGTCCAAATTCAGAGTTTTTGGTATTCACTGTTTCTGGAAGACGAGAGAAAATCATTTCTGTCGTGTCTTGTTGGTGAGACTTCGCCCAAAGTGTACTCACTAATTCCCGTTTTGCTTTCAGGTATAAGTAGCCTTTCTTTTTCTTAGCATACTTCTTTTTTGCTCTCAAGAATGTTTTAAGTGCTTCATCGTATTTACCATTTTGCTTTTGCATCAGTCCCCAATTCAATAAACTGGCAGGGTAAATTGCCGCTTCTTCTCTGTCATAGACTTTTGCGTAGTAAAATTCTGCTTTTCTGTAATCTTTATAAGCGCGATGTGTTTCTGCGACTCTCCAGAGAATGTCAATGGTGTTAGAATCTAAATCCATTGCTTTTTGGTAGTATTCTAAGGCATAGAAATAGTCACCTTTATTGTATTGTTCCTCTGCAAAAGCCAAATATTTTTTCAAATTATTTTGACCTACCGATGCAAAGGCACCCAGAATGATGAGCAGTATTAAATATAATCTGGACATATTCTATGAACGATTTTTTTAGGTTTAAAACGATGAAGAATATAGCGGACAGCAATTTCAATTCCACCTCTGGTTCTACTTGCAGGAACTAATCTGGAGAAGTTGACATCGTAACTGATTCCGACAAACCAACTTTGGTAGTCCATTCCGACAGACACAAAAGCAGCATCACGGTTTCTCCACCATATCCCTGCATAAACGGCTTTGTATTCTCCCAGGCGATTGACTAAGGTGTATTTTACCGAAGAACCAACCACAATTTCTCTGTACTTCTCTTGAATAGAGAGGTTAATTCCGGGAACAAGGTCAAAATCATAGTTCAGTTTATAGATACCACGACCAAAGATGTTAACTCGAATTTCTCTTTTAATGACATCCTCAAAAAAACCTTGATTAGGTCTGTTAAGGTTGTAGGCACCAACTCCTCCCGTAAAATTAAATCGTTCGTTCACATAATATTGATAAGTTGCTCCAATTCCAGCGGAGATGTTCGTTTTTCTATCCGTTTGAAACGCTTCGCCTGTTGCCAGAGAAGGATTATAGGAAATTCCATCGAATTGATTGTCAAAATAGAATTGATCTGCGTTGAATTGACGATGGTTTAGTCCAAAATTGGCTCCTAATCGGATATTGTGCATAGAATCGGTGGTTAATCGAAGATGATAAGACACGTTTGCTTGCAATTCTATTGTTCTGAACTGTCCGTCGCCAACTACATCTTGAAAAAAAGAGATTCCGTAACCGATATTTTGGTATTTTTCAACACGTCCATCTGCAGAAAGAGCAAGCGTTTGAAAAGGGACCGTTACGCTGCGCCATTGGTCTCTGTAATTACCGATAAAACGATAGTCACCTTTGAAATGACCAGCATTTGCAGGATTCTGAAATATTGGATTATCGTTGAATTGCGACCAATGAATATCTTGCGATTTACTTAAGCTGGAGAGCAAAATAAATGATAGAAGCAGCAATAATTGAATCAATATCTTCATAATTAGCTATGAAGTTACAAAAAAAATAATTGCTTGTCGCCATGGAATGATTGACAACTCAGAATTTTAGTCGCTTACCTTCTTTAAAGTGTTGACATCTGTATGATTCATGCCTCTGCCGTAAATTTCTAAAATGGTAGATTCTGAGTAAGATAATTCGGTTTTATTCACAGTTAATTCTTGACTAAATGCAGTTGTTTTAGCATTGTCTAATAAAAATGGAGACTGGGCAAGACCTTCATCTTCACCTAATTTAGTAGCAACTTTAAAAGTAACTTGTGTGTATTTTTCTTGTACACTTTCAAACATCCCGCCAGCTAAAATGGCCATTCCTCTTGGAATTGTAAATGAATGCATGATGATTTGATTTTCTTTATCCCACAACCAATACCCCACCTGATCATGAAATGTTTCATCATTTTCTTTTTTTCGAACAGAACGATGATAGCGCGCAATAACTAATTCTTGCGTATCGGCATTATCAACATCTCCTGCTCGTTCAAAAACAATCGTTTCGTAGTACGGGATAATTTCATCTTCATTTGGTTCTGGAGATAAATTAATTCCTTTGTCTCCTTTCCAGGTACCAAAAAGTAATTCTAATGGACCGTAATCTGCTGTTTTTTCGTTAGGCATAGTGGTGTATTTTTAATGTGAAATTTTATACAGTGAATTTAAGAACTAAATGCGAATTATAGAAACTGAAAATCATTTTAAATAGGCTGAATAAATCAATTTATGTTTAAAATTAAATGGAAGGTGATATATTTACATTATGAAATTAATACGAACTCTTTTTACATTTCTAATTTTTAGTAGTGTCTCAGCTCAACAACCTGCCTATTTTATGTTTGCAGCTGATGAGTTTGAAGGAGTTGACATCTATGATGTGATACAAGATAATGACCGAAATTATTGGTTTGCTACAGATATGG
>DQTF01000173.1 GCA_015662935.1 Crocinitomicaceae bacterium
AGCTTATTAAAATTGCACAGAAGTTTGATTTGAAATTGATTTCAATCGAAGACTTAATTGAGTATAGAATCAAAACAGAAACATCAGTAGAGAGAATTATTGATGTTAAAATGCCAACTAAATATGGCGATTTTGACATGTACCTTTATAAGAACACCAATACAGACGAGGAGCATCTTGCTTTAGTAAAAGGCGAATGGAAAGAAGACGAACCTATTTTAGTACGTGTACATTCTTCCTGTATGACAGGTGATATCTTTGGTTCTTGCCGATGTGACTGCGGTCCTCAACTTCAAAAAGCAATGGAAGTCATTGAGAAAGAAGGAAAAGGTGCAATAATCTACATGAATCAAGAAGGCAGAGGAATTGGCTTAACCAATAAATTAAAAGCGTATAAATTACAAGAGCAAGGATACGATACACTAGAAGCAAACATTAAACTTGGTTTCAAGGGAGATGAGAGAGATTATGGAATCGGTGCTCAAATTATTCGTGATTTGGGTATATCAAAAATGAAATTGATGTCCAATAACCCAACTAAAAGAACTGGATTGATTGGTTACGGATTAGAAGTTATTGAGAATGTAGCTATCGAAATCGCAAGTAACGAGCACAACGAATCTTATCTTAAAACAAAACGAGATAAAATGGGACACTCATTGAAATTGGATAAATAATGCTGATTACCAAAGGGATAACTAAATCATACGATCAACTTCAAATCTTAAAAGGCATAGACCTAGAGATTAAAAGTGGCGAAGTTGTTTCTATTGTAGGTCCTTCTGGAGCAGGAAAAACTACCCTACTCCAAATATTGGGCACTTTAGACAATCCTGATCAAGGAGAAGTAATGATTGACGGTATAAACCCTTTTACTTTGTCTAAAAATAAATTATCTGCTTTTAGGAATCAGTCCATTGGTTTTATCTTTCAGTTTCATCAATTATTGCCAGAGTTTACTGCCGAGGAGAATATAATTCTCCCAGCATTGATAAAAGGCCTTTCTCAGAATGATGCAAAAAAAGATGCCCAGAAATTATTAGCAATGCTTGGCTTAGAAAACAGAGCTTCTCATAAACCCAACGAATTATCTGGTGGTGAGCAACAAAGAATTGCCGTTGCAAGAGCATTGATTAATCAACCTAAAGTTATTTTTGCAGATGAACCTTCAGGAAACTTAGACAGTAATAATTCTGAAGAATTGCACCAATTATTTTTTGATTTAAGAGATGAATTCAATCAAACCTTTGTGATTGTTACACACAATAAATATCTCGCAAAAATGACTGACAGACAGCTAGTTATGAAGGATGGGTTGATTGTTTAATTAAGCATTTATGTTGAATCTACTTTCATATCTCATTCTATTATTTAGCCTTCTAAGTTGCTCGTCTTCAAAAAACATCTCTAGCAGAAACAACACAATAATTCAAGAAACTCCTATCACTAGAATAGTACAATCAAATTCGTCTAGTTTTGCTGATAGTACAGAATTATCTATTGCAATCATTAATAATGGAGAGGTTGAATTTCATGGGTTTAAAATAATCAATGGAGAATTAACTGAAACTCAAAACCAAGCATCAACTTTTGAAACTGGTTCTCTTACTAAAGTTTTTACAGCAACAATTCTTGCAAGCAAAGTCATTAAGAATAAGCTAAATCTCAACGATACAATTAATAGCCTCTACCCTTTTAGTTTTAAGAATAATCAAATAATAACATTTTTGGAACTTGCCAATCATACCTCTGGCCTACCTAGGCTTCCTTCTAATTTAAAAATGACGGACTTTACTAATCCTTATAAAGGATATGATGATAACCTTTTAGCAGACTATTTGAAGAATGAGTTATCAATTGATACTACGAAGCAATACAGTTATTCTAACCTTGGTTTTGGAATTATAGCAAAGACTTTAGAGCTAGCTAACAATCAAACTTTCGAAAATCAATTACAACAACTGATATTTAATAAATACGGAATGCATCATTCTTCAACTAGTAAAGAAAACATTGACAAAAGATTGGTTTCGGGACGAGACTATTCAGGTACTGTTGTACCTAATTGGGAATTTGCTTCACTTTCTGGAGCCGGAGGAATTTACTCTTCCTGTGAAGACTTATCGAAGTTTATTCTCGCACAATTTAACGACGAAAATAAAGAGCTAAACTTAACTCGAAAAGCGACATTTACAGTCAATGAAAATCTAAAAATGGGGTTAGGATGGCACATTCTCACAAAAGATTCGAGTGAATTATATTGGCATAATGGCGGAACTGGAGGTTACACTTCTTCTATGGTTTTTGATATGGACAAGAAAAAAGGAGTTATCGTTTTATCTAACGTTTCTGCATTCTATATTGATTCAAAAAACATTGATGAGATGGCTTTTGAGTTATTGAGGTTGGATGATAATTAATAACGAGGTCAATATCTTTTCAATAATCGATTTTAAATTGCTTCATTATTCAATCACATGAAACATTTTGTATAATACAAAATGTTTCATCTATCATTACTCTATTTTCATTACCTTTCTACCATGAAAACAATCGCAGCAACCTTTTTACTCATTCTCTTCGCTTCTTGCCACAATAATTCCTCTACAAGCCAAACGAAGCAAGAAATAACAAATGCAATTGTAAAAGAACTCGCAACTATAGAAGCCCAATCGCCTGACTCCATTCTTTTAGAAACTTCATTAAAAGTACTTGAAGCAATAAAAAAAGAAGATTATGAAAAACTAACGTTTTACATTCACCCAACAAAAGGAATTCGGTTTTCACCTTATGCTTATGTTGATACTACTGAAGATGTCGTAATAAAACAAACTTCGTTTACAACAAGCTTCTCAGATAATTATTTTTGGGGGAGCTATGATGGCAGCGGAGAAAGTATAAACCTAACTACGAAAGACTACTTCAAACAATTTGTTTACAACGCAGACTTTCTTCATGCAGAAAAAGTAGGCATCAATAAAATGATAGGAGTAGGAAACTCGCTCAATAATTTGACTGAAGTTTATCCCAATTCTGTCTATACCGAACATCATTTTTCTGGTTTCAATCCTGCTTACGAAGGTATGGATTGGACATCTTTGCGTTTGGTTTATGAAAAATTGGATGGAGAATTGTTCTTAGTCGGTATTATTCACGATCAATGGACGATATAATATTTCAGAATCAATGACACCTTTAGAGCTCAAAGAGTACCTAGATTTCAAAGCCGAGCAATACAATACTGCAAAGTTCATAGAAAGTGATCCGATACAACTCCCTCATCGTTTCTCTCGCAAAGAAGACATTGAAATTATCTCTTTTTTAGTGGCAACAATCGCTTGGGGTAAGCGAGCAATGATTATTAAAAGTGGTGAACGATTACTCGACATCATGGAACACTCCCCTTTTGAGTTTATCCAGAATTATGAAAAAAGAACAGACTTATCATTTGTACATCGAACATTCAATGCAATTGATTTAGATTTCTTTTTTAGAAGCTTAAAGAACATCTATCAAAACGGAGGATTGGAGAAAGCATTCTCACTCCACCCCGATTTTGAAGGCGTAAAAGGGAGGATAGTTAACTTTCGTGAGTATTTTCTGGAAACAGAACACGAGCAACGAAGTGAAAAACACATCTCCAATCCAGCTAAGAATTCTGCAGCGAAAAGAATCAACATGTTCTTGCGCTGGATGGTCCGAAAAGATAATTGCGGCGTTGATTTTGGAATCTGGAATTCCATTCCGAAAAGTGAACTCTATCTGCCATTAGATGTCCACACAAGTAATAATGCGAGAGATCTTGGCTTACTTATAAGAAAACAAAATGACTGGAAAGCTCTCGATGAATTGATGCAAAACCTTCGAGCAATGGATGCAAGTGATCCTGTCAAATACGATTTTGCTTTGTTTGGAATTGGAGCATTTGAAAAATAAGTTGATGCGTATTATAATTCTTGCAAATATCCACTTCACAATTATACCACCTATTTACTTTCAAAATACTATATTTGACACATGAAGTTTTTGTATCCTGAATTTCTTTGGGCATTCTTGGTTCTGTTGATTCCCATCATCATTCATCTCTTCAATTTTAAGCGGTACAAAACGCTTTATTTCTCTAGTTTATCTTTTGTTAAGCACGTTGACCAAAAAACAAAATCAACAAAATCATTAAAACATCTACTCATATTATTAAGCCGTTTATTAGCTTTCATCTTTCTGGTACTTGCTTTTGCCCAGCCTTATTTTAGTAAGAATGATGCTACGACTCAATCACTCGACTCCGTAGTTTCCATTTACATTGATAACTCATTCTCTATGCAAGCTAAT
>DQTF01000245.1 GCA_015662935.1 Crocinitomicaceae bacterium
ATTCTTTTTAATTAACTTTTAATCTCTTGTTAAAATTAAATAATTTGATTGCTTTAATAGTCTTTTCCCTTTTTTTCATTGCCAAAAAAAGTTCGCAAAAAGTCTATCGCATTATGTATTCTTTTCAGATAATGCGCTTTCGGGCGAAGAACTATTCTGCTTCAGAAAGCTCTCTTTGACTTTAATTATTAATTCTGAATAAACTCGCTTGCTCTAAAATAAAATCTTTGCTCACCTCTGCGACCTCTGGTATTCTGGCAATCATAGCGAGTCCAGTATTTTTCAAAATAATTTCTTCCGTTGCTTTATTCTCTTCTCCTACAAAAACAAACCCTGCGATTTTAATCCCTCTTTTTTGAAGACTTTCTGCAGAAAGAATACTGTGATTGATACTTCCTAAATAATGCCTTGACACCAAAATGACAGGTAATTGGAATTTTACAATTAAGTCAACAATCATTAAACCCTCTTCATTGATTGGAACCATTAACCCACCTGCTCCTTCAACGATCAAATTACCTTTTACATCGGGCAAGGTGAAATCAGACAATTCAATCTTTATTCCGTCTATTTTTGCGGCTGCATGCGGTGACATCGGTTGAGAGAGGGTAATTCCTTCTGGGAGAACATTCACATTCTCTGTTAAATTCAGAATTCTGATTGAATCTGAACAATCTAAATCGCCTGCTTGAATGGGTTTCCAATAACTTGCTTTAAGTGCCTCTGAAATGATTGCACTCACCACAGTTTTACCAACGTCTGTTCCTATTCCTGTTATGAAATATTGCTGCATTGAAAAGTTTAAAGTTGTTTTAAACTCGGATTATTTTCCACAAATTCTTCCAACACGTTAAAGAAATTCAAAATATCTTCTTTTGAATTCGTTGCATTGATTGTCACCAAACGAATGAAAGTGTCATCATTAAAAGATCCAAATCCTACAACTGTTACTTGACGCTCATACAAGGCGGTGCAAAGTGCCATTGGATCGACATTCTTATAATTGAAACAGATAGAAATAGAATCATCGTAACTGTAGAAGGTGTAATCTGAATTATTTCTCACGTATTCTCTTGCAACATCTGCCAATTCAAATTGATGATCTACAATTTCCTCTAGTCCTTTTGTTCCAACAGACTTCCACAAGGTCCAAAATTTCAATGCATCGTTTCTTCTTCCGCATTGAAAAGAGGTTTTACCTAAATTAAAGTCGTCACCATCTGTTTGATAGAGGTAATCTGCTTCGTTGTTAAAAGAATCGTGCAATTGTTTTTTATCTCTCACTAGAATGATTGAACAAGTCATAGGTGTTCCAATCATTTTATGAGCATTGTAACTAAAAGAATTCGATCGCTCTATTCCTTTGACAAGGTGTTTGTATTTATCACTAAAAATGACACTTCCAGAATAGGCTCCGTCCACATGCAACCAAATATCATATTTCTCCGTAATGTCCGCTAACTCATTGATTGGATCAAAAGCGCCTAAAACTGTTGTTCCAGCAGTGCAATTGACATAGGTTGGAATAAATCCATCTGCCAAGTCTTTTATTATTTGCTCTTCTAATTTGGACGCAATCATTTTACCTTCCAAATCTGCTGGAATGTATCGAATATTGTCTCTTCCTATTCCTGCGAAACTTGCATTCTTAGCGTTGGAATAATGAGATTCTGCAGAAGTGTAAATAATCAATGCCTGTGTCATTCCTTTTGTTCTGCAACTCGGATCTTTAGCATCTCGTGCCATCACTAATGCCATGTAATTACTCATAGAACCTCCCGTTGGAAATGTTCCGTTACTTTGCTTTCCGTAACCAATAAGATCACAAGAACGTCGAATGATTTCTTGCTCAATTCCAACCTGAGGACCTGCAACCTTGTAAGTGTACATACTATTATTCAACATCACAGCCAACAAGTCACCCAAAACAGCTTTGCTCTGTCTTCCTCCAAACAATTGATTGAAGAACAAATTTGTTGCCGTTTTCGGTGTAGAAATAAGGACCTCTTTTAGAACTTCCTTAAATTTTTCATCAACCATTGCAGTATCGTTCAAAGATAAATCAATGGAGTCGTATAATTTCTCAGAATCGATTCTATCTGCTACGGGATTTTTTTGTTCTTCGTTGAGTAAAACTTCAACCAGTTCATTGAACAAGGTTAAATCATTATTAATCTCTGACATTCTATTTTTTTCTTAAATTATTTTGATGCAATCGTGTGATATTTCAATACTTTATTAATTATTTCTCCAGAATTCTCATCGAACAAGTTACAATTTCGAATTGGTTTTGCGTAAAGGTGCAGTGACATACTTCTTTGATTGGAAACATTCTCCAATCGATGGTATCCCATAAAATCAATCATATAAGTGACATCGTTTTGTTTTGCAACAGCAGAATCGATGACAAGCATCTCACCTGAAATGTTTTTCTTGTAAATGGTTTCTTTAAATTCTCCGGTAATCACTTTTACCCAACATTCTTCCCCTCCATGATCATGGATCGGAGTTAGTTGTCCTTTCTCCCAACAAAGAAGAATCAATTCAAAATCTTCATTATCAATGATGCAATTACGTGTGTAAAAATAAGAAGACCATGAACCAAAGCTTTCAAAAGCAGTACTCGGAATTGCTAAAGAATTCAATATGTTAAAAAAGTTCGTCCTCTCCCCTTCAGATAGTGCAACGATTAAATCATCTATAGATTGAATGGTGTTAATGGAATCTTTATTAGAATTCAATGGTGTTATTTTTGTAAAGCGTACTACAAACCCAAGGTCATTCCTCAAATCTCTCTATTGATTTTGATATAACAAATGTTAATCATTCTAACCGTCACGAATTTAACAAAAAAAAATATTTTTATGCTGATTTCCAGTGATTTTGTGATAAAAATTGCAATTTATACTCCTTTTTTAAGCATTTTACATAAAAATTATGACTCTACCTTCTTGTTTTGTCCAATTATAATCAAAACAATTTGAGAGCATCACTAACCTTAACAAGACTATGGACCAAGATTTTCTAATCAAAATAAGTGTATTAGCAGTTTATGTAGGAATACTATTTCTTATCGGAATAATGGCCTCTCGGAAAATAAAAAGCATGAGCGATTATTATGTCGGAGGAAAGCAAATGGGTTTTTGGGCCGTTGCTTTTTCTGCAAGAGCCACGGGAGAATCTGGTTGGTTGCTCATCGGTCTCACCGGCATGGGAGCGATGGCTGGTTACTCTGGCTACTGGGTGGTTGCGGGAGAATTGCTCGGCGTTTTTGTATCCTGGCAATTTATGGCAAAGCGATTCAAAAAAAGATCAGATAGTTATGGTTCCATTACGATACCTGATTACTTACACAGTCATTTTAAATCTCAAACACATACACTTCGTGTAATCGCAGCATCTGTACTTGTTATATTCATCGTTATTTACGTTGCTTCGCAGATAGATGTCACTGGCGTTGCATTCAATTCTATGTTAGGCATCGATTATGAACTAGGTGCATTAATCGGCTTTGTGATTGTTCTCGCCTACATTTTTATTGGTGGGTTTGTCGCCGCAGTTTGGTCAGATTTCTTACAGGGATTATTGATGTTTTTTGGTCTTGTTTTGCTGCCAATTGTCGTTTGGTTTTCAATGGACCACGGAACAGGAGTAACCGATGGGCTGAATGCAATCGACCCTACTCTAACGCAAATAATGGGAAGAAGTGACGACGGTTGGATGAACCTCTTCACTATTTTAGGATTCTCCATGATTGGACTAGGATTCTTAGGTTCGCCACAAGTGTATGTGCGTTTTATGTCCATCAAGAATGAAAAAGAAATCGACAAAGGAAAATGGGTTGCTGCTGTGTTTACTTTACTAACCGATGCTGCTGCTGTTACTATTGGAATACTTGCCAGAATATACTTCACCAAAGAAGGGCAAGACCCGGAAGAAATTTTAGGGAACAACGGAGAAGATGTTCTGAGCATGATTACAGAAAGTTTCTTACCAACAATATTGGTGGCGATATTCATTGCGATTGTATTATCTGCAATCATGTCAACGATAGATTCGCTTTTAATTTTAGCATCAAGCGCAATAACGAGAGACTTTTATCAAAAAATATTTCGTCCACATTTAAAGGATGAGAATTTGACTAAAGTTTCTAGAATAGCAACCATCATTATGGCTTTTTCTGCATTGGTTATTGCCATCATTATGAATTATGTCTCTCCCGACAGGCAGGTCTTTTGGGTCATTATCTTTGGTTGGTCTGGAATTGCTGCCACTTTCTGTCCCGTGATGATTCTCTCCTTGTTTTGGAAAGGTTATTCGGAGAGAGGAGCAATCGCTTCCATGATTTCTGGTTTTATTGCTGTAATACTCTTTAATTTTGTGTTCAAAGAAATGGAAAGTGTTGGTGAGTATTTTGTTGCCTTGGATGTCCTTGCACCTTCCTTTGCTGTTGCTATGATTGTTGGTGTGATTGTATCGAAGATTTATCCTCCTAGAGACGAAGCAGTGAAAATGATAGAAGAGATTGATGCTGGAGAAGGAAAAGAAGGGATAATTGATGATAAATCATAGCCATTTGACGACCTCAATTTGAATATCACAGACTAATAGAAATACTAAATACACACGATGCCTCATTTCAAAACAGCATTTTTTTTTCTTGGACTACTGCTATCTTCTTGTAGTTATACTGTACAACTAGAAAAGACAACGACTCCAGAGGTTGTTGAAAAAACAGTTGCCCTTCAAAAAGAATTTAGAGAAATACTGAACAACTTTCCACTAAAATCGACACCATTAGTTGACACCACTAACTTTGAAAAGAAGCAAACCGGAACAAAATTTAATACCGCAGAAATAGAACTTCTCCAATTAGAAAAAATTTACCCTAACATTCTAAAAGAAGAGTATGAAACGTATCCTTCTTACAAATTAGAGTTATCCGATGATTACTATACATTGATTCTAACTATTTATAGAGGAGACCACGAACTCGATGCTATTCTTATTAATTATTCGAAAGATGAACAACTCATCAGTCACAAAGTGATTGCATATGATGAAATTGCAGAAGGTTGGTCACAAATACAATCCAGAATAGAAGGTCATACTATTACAAAACTAGACGTCTTTTACGGAGAAGAAAAACAAGTTGAGACAACTCAATTTCACATTAACCAATTAGGAGAAATCAATCCAATTAAAACGATATTCAGCAGTGATTTAAGACCTGAACAAGCAGTTGAGTTAGGTAGAATCTATACAGATACCATCGAATTCTCCTCCTATAATGATGACTATGATTACTTTTTACTCTTTGGGGAAAAGAACGGAAAAGTCGTGTCTTTAATTTACAATTGGGAACATTATGATTCTAGTTCCTACCATTTTAATCCAGGTGATTTTCTAAAAATCACTTGGAAAATGGATAGTATTTATATTGCTGGAGAAGGAGAAACACTTGACTTTTCGGAAAAAGCAATAAGCGCAGTGAAAATTATTACGGAGAATTAATAGCCATTCAAGGAGATATGCTATCTCAACACTGATCTACTCATAGAGGAGGTAAATAAAACATAAGGCGGATAATCGCAATGGGATTATCATACTGTTAGCAGTAATTAAAATCTGAAACAGAATGACTTCTTAGCTGGTGAGCGTACTTTTTTAGATGCTTGTTGTGAGCATTCATTTTATTCTACAAGTTAGAAAAAAATAAAGCCTATATTTAGAGTTAAGATTTATTTTATTTCACCCCTGGTAGTTTTAAAACCATCCCCTCTCCCAATACAATTCCATCCATGTGACCTGCAATTTTTTCATCTTTTGTTTTTACATGAATGTGCATATTGGTTGTGTGATGCGTAAATATTGCATGATGTGAGTCTGAATAAAAACCTAATATGTGTATGTAATAACCAACTACCCCTCTTTTCTAAATAACGTATAAACATAAGGTCTTACATCCCCATTCGGTATTGTATAGTCAAAATCAAAGAAATTAATGAGGTTAAATTGCGCGCCTAAAAACTCTGCGATACCCTTTTCATCATATCGCTGAACAGGAAGTCTACTGCATTTATTTGCTCCAGTCAAATTGAATGTTGCAATAATAACATAGCCACCTTTTTTAACGGCACCGTTCAATAATTCAAAATAAGTTTCTCTATCCTTTTCTTCTGTTAGAAAATGAAATACAGCTCTATCATGCCAAATAGAAATATCAGTAAGGTTTTGGAGTTCGGTAGGTTCAGTTAAATCGTCTACAATCCAGGTTACTTTCTGTAAATCAGTCTCAGACAATCTGTTTTTGGTATTGTCCATTGCTTTCTGACTGATATCAGCGGCAATAATATTGGAGTAACCATCATCAATTAAATCGTCTATTAATACAGAAGATCCAGAACCGATATCAATGATTTTTTTATTTTTAGAAATCCCAGTTTTAGTAATTAATTCCAACGACTCCTTTGCAGAATCTTGATACCAACCAAGTTGAACCTCATCTTTCTCGTAAGATTTTTCCCAATGTTCTTGAAGATTAATTTTTATTTGATCATTATTTATAGAACAGCAACTAGTTGAGTCTATTGAACATGAATTGTTTTCTTCTTGCATTTTTGTTAATTAATTTCACTGCGAAAATAAAAGATTTTGAGATAATTACGTGTTGCTTATGTTACACCTTAACTACTTAACCCTTCACCTCAAAAAAAATATTCAAATTTCTCGGCAATAGAAGATTTTTTTAAATCCTCAATGTTATCGATGTCATTTAATTCTTCTAATTTTTCGCAGTTGTACCCATTGATTTCAATTTCTGAAATTGTCAGGTCTAGTAACCCTTTGGTGCTCCAAGGTTTGTTCTCGAAAATAAAAGGCAATAATTGATTCATACCGATGAGGTAATAACCACCATCTTCAGCAGGGCCAAAAACTGTATCTTTTTTTTGCAAAGCATCTAATCCATTTTGCATTATTTTTTCATTAAGGTCTGGAATATCCGTTCCCACTCCAATGATATTTTGATATCCAGCTTCGAAACCACCTTTAAAAGCATTAAACATTCTTTCTCCGAGGTCATTTCCATGTTGAACAAATTTTTGTTTGCCCTTCCACTTTGTCTCAATGATTACATCCGAGAAGTAGATGTGAACATCGCAACCTGTCATTTTTGAAGTGCTTTCTTCAGTTAAGGCGACGAGATGTTTGTAGACATTGAATGCTTCATCATCGCCAATTGTTTTAGCTAGACGCGTTTTGACCTTTCCAAGTTTGATGTTTTTTGCAAAGACGATGAGGAGGTTGTTCATTTTTCTAAAACTCTAATAATCTAACGGTAGATGGCTCTATTAATAAACCACTTCTCCTTTTACCCACTTGCCCCATTCGGCATTGTAGCCGTGAATTCGAGCTGTTTTATTCTCTTTTAAATCAACCATTGGATATTTCTCATTTGCCCAGTAGAAAAGTCCTCCATAGATATTTTTGACATTGGTATAACCTTTCTTTTGCAGAATTTCACCAAAATTTTGACTTCTAGCACCAACACTACAATAAACAATAATCAATTTATCTTTGTCAACGTTTTTTATGTCACTGATGTTAGAACCATCAAGGTTCATTCTCTTCGCAGATTTGATGTGGCTAACGAGGAATTCATCCTTTCTTCTAACGTCTAGAAAAAGAGCATCTCCTTTTTTGACGTGCGTTAAAGCATTGTCAATACTGATAGTTGGAAAGTCGTTGTAGTACTTGCTCAACATTTTTTTATAGTCTGAAGATTGTCCAAAAGAAGAAGACATAATTGCGATGGATATAATAAATATAAATAGTTTCATAGTTGTTTGTCGTTTCAAGAACAGAATTCTTACATTTTAAGGTTGGCAAATTAATGTATCATAACTTGGAGAGAATCCTGCCCAAACACCGAGTGCATCACCGGTAATATTATTGGGGATATTGGTTGGGGTTGCAAATGGGTTGCCAGCGGTTGCCAATTGCAATTCTTTTTTCTCCATAAACTCATATACATCTCTGTCCATCTTTGAAAACTTAATCACCAGCGTATCACCGAGAGGATATAAACCACGAAATTTATCTGAAATACTATCATCGTACGCTGATGGGTTGTCAAAAAAGAAATCAAAAGTCAGGCCATCAAAGAATTGGTCATCAAAAACAGGTCCGAATGGTTTCTGAAATCCATCGTCCTTGGGCAGTCCATCAGCACCTAAGTTAATTCTTTTCACTTCCCATAAATAAGCATCAAATTGCCCAGCAGGATCAGATAATGTTGCCCAAGAATATCCATGAGTTGTCAGGTTGCCATCTGGTTTCCAAAATACAGCATCAAATGGAGTAGGTTGCACAATTTGGGTAGAAGCGGTAAATGTCTCTCCTTCGAAATTGACAGTTAAATTATATGTTTTTCCTATTTCTCCAGCAATAAGTGGGTCGAAAGAAGTATATCCACAGATTTGAACACTTGCCAAATCGGCCACTGAAACGCCTAATAATTCTGCAATAAATGATTCGCTACCTGGAGGAAGATTATCTGTACAGATTTCTGTTAACTGAACGCTAGTTGTCCCATTAGAGACTGTCACAATAGCTCCCGATTGAAATGAGTTCAAGAATGCATTCAGATCTGTTGGAGAATAGATGTCCTTAGATTTTGAAATCAAAACAAAGGGCGGTTGACCAGTTTCAATTCTGCCATCGATAACAATTTGCTCTTTGTAACCAGGAATATCAATCACCACCTCTTTCGTACACGAAAAGAGAATAAAAGCAATGCTTAATAAATATATAATTTTCCTCATATTTTTAACTCCTATAATTAAAATTCAAAATTCCACGTCACACTAGGTATAATGGGAAATAAGGTAACTTGTTTTACTTTAATTTCAAAATCTCCTTGTAAAAAATCTCCATCATTATCTACATATAGAAAATAAGGGTTTGCTCGGTTGTAAACATTGTAAACAGAGATGGCAACATTCGTTTTTAATTTCTTTTTGACCTTTATTGTTTCTCCAGTTGTCTTATCGTATTTCTCTTTGTATTCTTTACTGTACCAAGTTGCAGAAATATCCAATCGGTGATAAGGTGCCATTCTGGTAGAATTTCGTTCTCCATAGTTGAATAACAAATCTTGATTTTGTACATACCAAGATGTTGGTAAAGTCAAAGTGTTCCCTGTTGCGTATATAAAAGCTCCGCTAAATATCCATCGCTTGTTCAGTTTATAACTTCCAACAACTGATAAGTCATGTCGTCTATCGTATTTCGCAGGATAAGGATTCCCATCATTAAGATCGGCAAATTCTCGTTCTGTTTTACTCAATGTATAGCCAACCCATCCTGTAAATTTTCCAGATGATTTTTTGAGAAAGAACTCTATTCCGTAACTCCAACCTTTTCCAAAAACGAGTAAATTATCCGTGTTGTCATTGATATTGTCTCCTGGGATTGCGCCTTCTTTGTATTCGATGAGGTTATTCATTCCTTTATAATACACCTCGACAGAGGTTTCCAATTTGTTTTGTAAGAAATTTCTAAAATAACCAAGAGAAGTTTGCCATCCTTTTTGAGGTTTAGCAATATCGGTTGTTGGGTACCAAATATCGGTAGGTAAAGAAACCGCGCTTAACGATGTTAAATGAACGTATTGATAATTGTAAGAATATCCTGCTTTGATAGAACTTTTATCAGGCAACATCCATCTTAATGCAACGCGAGGTTCTAGTCCATTATAGAATTGTATCACATCTCCTTTTTTATAGGTAATAGATGTATCTGGGGTGCTAACATCTCCTTTGATGTACCTTGTGAAAGGCCCAACTTGTTGATACATACTGTATCGTAATCCTGCATTGATTCTGAGGTTCTCATTGATGTCAAACTCATCGAGAATATATGCAGCCGATTCATGACTGGTTAAACGTTGAGGTTCTCCGGTGTCAAAAACGGTGTCGTCATTTTCTGCAGAAACACTAACGGGTGTAAAAATGTGATAAATGTAATCCAGTCCGAATTTAACCTTGTGTCTTGTGTTTGGGAAATATGTGAAATCAACTTTTCCTCCCCAATCTCTGATGCCAGAATTTAATTTGAATCGAAATTGATCTTGCGAAGAAATGAAACTGAATTGATAATCTGTCATTGTAGCAGTGACATTCATAAACAATTTACTAGAGAAAATATGGTTCCAACGTAGGGCAGCAATTCCATTTCCCCAAGGCATATCTATTTGAAAGTTATCATCTAGATTCCCAAAACTGAATTCATCCTTACCATAATATCCACTCAAAAAGATTTTGTCTTTCTTCGAAATTTCATAGTTCATTTTTAAATTCAAATCGTAAAAGAAATAACTGGTTCCTGCAAACGGAGAATCGTCTGGAATTGCAGCTTTCATAATGACATCTAAGTAGGTTCTTCTAGCTGAAACAATGAATGAGCCTTTGTCTTTCTTTAATGGTCCTTCTATTGTTAGTCGTGAAGAAATTGCTCCAATCCCGCCTTTTACACCAAATCTTTTTTTGTTTCCTTCGTTCATGTTGACTTCTAAAACAGAAGACATTCTCCCTCCAAAGTTGGCAGGCATACTGCCTTTTATCAAGTTGACACTTTTAACGGCGTCGGCATTAAAAACAGAAAAGAATCCAAATAAATGAGCCGCATTGTAAACGATTGCTTCATCGAGCAAGACTAAGTTTTGATCAGGTCCTCCGCCACGCACATAAAAACCTTGACCACCTTCTGCAGCAGAAGAAACACCTGGTAATAATTGAATGGTTTTAATGATATCAACTTCTCCCATAAACGCAGGAAGTGTTTTGATTTCATCGATGCTTAATTCTATTTGACCAACTTTTGTGCTTTCCGTATTCTCTTTTGCCTTGGCATCGACAGTCACTTCTTCAATATCCTGAAAATCAGCTCCCATTTCAAAATCCAAACGAACATCTTGCGATAAGTCTATTTCTTTTTTTTCAGTTTCTTGACCTCCCATTCTAAACTCTACCAAGTATTTTCCAGACGGAACGGTAAGAGAATAAAAGCCGTAATTATTGGTAATTGCCCCTTTCTTTACGGATGGAATGTAGATTTTTGCACCAATTACCGTCTCTCCACTTCTAGCGTCCGTGATGTATCCGCTCAATGTCGAGTTTTCTTGAGAAAATGTAACGGTGATAATGAAAGAGAATAAAAAAGTAATAAGGTTGTTTCTCATGTGATTTCGTATGATGTAAAAGTCGTAAAAAAAGGACGGTATTCAAAACCAAGTGTTTATTTTAACATTCTTTCATTGTTGCATTTCAAACGTTCTAAATAATTAATTCTTACTACCTTTGAAACTTGGATGTTTTTGAAATGATATCCTACTATTAAAAAGACAAAAAATGAAGGTTTCATATAATTGGTTAAAAGAATACGTTAACATTGATTTGACTGCCGAAAGAGCATGTGAAATATTAACAGATACAGGATTAGAGGTAGAAGGATTACACAAGGTAGAAGGTGTAAAAGGAGGACTGAAAGGTGTTTTTGTTGGGGAGGTTTTAACGAAGGGAAAACATCCTGATGCAGATCGATTAAATGTGGCTTCGGTTTCTGTTAATACTGATATGGAGCCTCTTCAGATTGTTTGTGGTGCCGAAAATTTAGAAGTTGGACAAAAAGTAATTGTTGCGACGGTAGGTTGCACATTGTATCCTATACCTGAAGAACCTTTTAAAATTAAGAAGTCAAAAATTAGAGGAGTGGAGTCTTTCGGGATGATTTGCGCCGAAGATGAATTAGGTCTTGGAACATCGCACGATGGAATTCTCGTGTTAGATAGTTCTGTTCCTGTTGGAATGCAAGCCGCAAGCTATTTTGAATTGGAAGACGATTACGAAATTGAAATCGGGTTGACTCCTAATCGTTCTGATGCAATGGGACACGTTGGTGTTGCCAGAGATTTGGTTGCATATTTAAATGTGCATGAAAACGCGAACCTTTCATTGAATATTCCTTCTGTCGAGAGTTTCAAAGTAGCAAGTAATGATTTAAAAATTGCTGTTTCTGTTGAGAATGAAGAATTTTGTCCTCGTTATATGGGGACGAGCATTAAAGGAGTAAAAGTGGAGGCTTCACCGGCGTGGTTACAAAAAAGATTACGTGCAGTTGGACTTTCTCCGATTAATAATGTGGTGGATGTTACCAATTTCGTAATGCACGAACTAGGAACTCCTTTGCACGCATTCGATGCAGATAAGTTGAATGGAAAATTAGTTGTGAAAACTGCCACTGAAAATGAGAAATTCACAACCTTGGATGATGTAGAAAGGGAATTAGGTTCTGATAACTTAATGATAACAAATGGTTCAGAAAATCTTTGCATTGCTGGAGTTTTAGGAGGTATCAACTCTGGAATATCAGAAGAATCAACGAATGTTTTCTTGGAGTCAGCTTATTTCAATGCAGTTTCGGTTCGTAAAACAGCAAAAATGCACGCATTGAATACAGATGCATCTTTTCGCTTTGAACGTGGAGTCGATCCTAATATGACTGACTATGCTTTGAAAAGAGCAGCCTTGTTAATTCAAAAAGTTGCAGGAGGTTCTATTGCGATGGATGTTGTGGATACGAATCCTCAACCTGTTGCAGATTGGACGGTTGAATTTAATTATGATAGATGCAACCGCTTGATTGGTCACAATATTTCTAAAGAAATGGTGAATGCTATTTTAAATAATTTAGACATTGAAATTGTTGCAGAGAATGGACAAGATGTTACCTTAAAAATTCCAACATATCGAGTAGATGTGACAAGAGAAGCGGATGTGATTGAAGAGGTTCTTCGAGTTTATGGATTCAATAATGTACCGTTACCAGAGAAATTAAACTCATCGATTTCATATTTCAAGAAACCAGATGTGGAGAAAGTGCAAACAGTGATTTCAGAAATGCTAGTTGGCTTAGGTTGTATTGAAACGATGAATAACTCTTTAACCAAATCTGATTATTCTAAAAAACTAGGGGGAGAAACGGTTAAACCTGAACGCAATGTTGAAATGTTGAATCCTTTGAGTCAAGATTTAGACGTGATGCGTCAATCATTGGTTTTTAATGCACTAGAAATGGTTGCGCATAATCAAAACCGTCAGAATGCAGACCTTAAATTATATGAATTCGGAAAGACCTATCATCAATTTGAATCCGGTTATTCAGAAAACAAACGCTTGATAATTGTTCTTTCTGGAAATAGAGAACAAGAAAGTTGGAATTCTTCCAAGAATAAATCAAGCTATTATAGCATAAAAGGAACGGCATTAACTGTTTTTAAACGATTAGGTTTGGACGGTATGTTAAAAGAGAAGGCATTAAAGAATTCTTTGTTGCAAGATGGAGTGCAGTTGTTTGTTCTGAAGAATAAAGTAGGAGAAATCGGTTGGGCATCACCAAAAATGAAGAAGTATTTCGGAATTAAAAATGATGTGTTTATTGCTGATTTAGATTGGGATGGTATCATTGATAGTTTGAAATTCTCCAAAGTAAAATATTCAGAATTACCCAAAACGTTTGCAGTAAGAAGGGATTTTTCTTTATTGTTAGATACGAAAGTAGCATTCTCAGAAATTGAAGAAATAGCAAAATCAAGTGATAAAAAAATTCTAAAAGAAGTTGGATTATTCGATGTGTACGAAGGAAAAAATTTACAGGAAGGAAAAAAATCCTACGCTGTTTCATTTAAGTTTCAAGATGCGGAAAAAACATTGAAAGACCAACAAGTTGATGCTGTGATGGATAAAATCAGAGGTCAATTGGAAAGTAAGTTAGGAGCAGAATTGAGGTAGGTTTAGTTTGCGGAGTCTAGAGGAAGATCTAGAATTTAGTCATAAAATAAGACCACTATTTTAAATAATGAACTGAAATCCAACACGGAAGAAATCATTTGAGATAAAATAAAAGTTGAGCGCAATGCTAATATTAAGGCAAGCATCAATTTCATTTCTACAGATTAAAATTCTTTTTCAAAAATTATCCTTGCCATCTCCTCTTGCAATTTCTTCGCTGCTTCTCCAGCCTTCTCTGCAAAGTCTTTCTCTTGTGATACATAAATAATTCCTCTTGAAGAATTGACCAATAAGCCACAGTCATCGTTCCAACCATATTTCACAACATCTTCTAACGAACCACCCTGCGCACCTACTCCAGGGACTAAGAAAAAGTTATTGGGGGCAATTTCTCTCACTCGTCCTATGTCTTCTGTGCGGGTTGCTCCAACCACAAACATTAAATTTTCTGGCGTTCCCCATTCTTGTGATTTCCGAAGAACTTTTGTGAATAATTCTTCGTTGTTGGCATCTTTGAGCATCTGAAAATCTAGTGCTCCTTTATTCGAAGTCAACGCTAAAAGAATTACCCATTTATTCTCGTATTCTAAAAAAGGAGCAACACTGTCTTCCCCCATATATGGAGCAACTGTTACGGAATCTGCACCTAGATAATCGAAAAATGTATCTGCATAATAGCGAGAAGTATTGCCAATATCTCCGCGTTTTGCATCGGCAATCGTAAAAATGTCTTTTGGAATGTAGTCCAAGGTTTTTTTCAATGACTCCCAACCTTTTGGACCGTTACATTCGTAGAATGCAATATTGGGTTTATAGGCAACTGCATATTCCTTGGTTGCATCAATGATGGCTTTGTTGAACTCAAAAATTGGATCTTCTGTTTCTAACAGGTGCGAAGGTATTTTCTTTAAATCAGTATCTAGTCCAACGCAGAGGAAGGATTTCTTTTTTCTGATTTGCGCTATGAGTTCTTTTCTATTCATTTATGTAAAGAATTAAGAATGATGCCCTATTCTTAATTTTTCATTCTTCATTGTTAATTAATTCTCTTCGGAGTTTTTCAATTTCTCTGCATTCTCTGCCATCTTCAACGCATCAATCATATCTTGGATATCTCCATTCATAAACGAGCTTAGATTGTACATTGTTTTCCCAATTCTATGATCTGTGATTCTTCCTTGAGAATAGTTGTATGTTCTAATCTTCGCTGATCTATCTCCTGTTGACACCAAAGATTTAC
>DQTF01000027.1 GCA_015662935.1 Crocinitomicaceae bacterium
CATTAAGCTTAAAACTTGCTGTAAATTTAACAGCACTACCGTTTGTTTTTCAAAGCTTCACTTTTCATCTTGACATATTTTGCTGAGATAATTTTATACAATTATACCTTAACTCAGTGTCCAACTTTTTATATCACATCCAAGAGATTCTATATAGGCTAAATAAAAATTTAATAAGATGCATAAATGAAGCTAACCAAGCTATTATTCAACTTCTCTCCTCACTTTCAACAATTGCTTCTCGAATTATTCCGCACGCTTTTCTCACCTCTTTTTCTGAAATGTTTAACGGCGGGGAAAGTCTAAAACTATCTGGATGGGATAAAAACCAAAAAGCAATCAAGCCTTTTTCTAAGCATCGCTTCACTACCTTCTCAACTCGTTCAAACGATGCCATATCAAAAGCGAACATCATTCCGATTCTACGAATTGCCAAAATTTCATCTTCTTTAGATAATTCAGATTCGATGATTGCTCCCAGCCGTTCAACTTCGGCGAAATCAATTTCTGTTGTCAAGACCTCAAGACATGCATTGGCAGCTGCACAAATTACTGGGTGACCTCCGAAGGTCGTGATATGTCCCAGCATTGGGTCAAAAGTGAATTGGTGTAAATTCTCTCGAGAAGAAACCAAAGCGCCAATTGGCATACCTCCACCAAGAGCTTTTCCTAAGGTTAAAACATCAGGAATGATATTGAAATGCTCAAAAGCAAACATCTTTCCGGTGCGGCCGATGCCACATTGAATTTCATCAAAAATTAATAATGCGCTAACCTCAGTACAACGTTTTCTCAGAGCAATTAAAAATTCTTGCGAAGGTATTCTCACACCTGCGTCTCCTTGAACGGTTTCAATGATAACTCCTGCAGTTGCTTCTGTTATTCTTTGTAAATCTGCAATAGAATTGAATTCTAAAAACTGAACACCAGGAAGTAAGGGGCGATAAGCTTGTTTCTTTGTTTCGTTTCCAGATACAGACATAGAGCCTTGCGTACTTCCATGATAAGAATCTCGAAAGGAAATTAATTCTGACTTTCCTGTAACTCGTTTCGCTAATTTTAGAGCAGCTTCGTTAGCTTCTGTTCCAGAGTTAACGGTGTAAACGGTGTTCAAATTCTCAGGAAGTAACGAAGCTAACTTTTTTGAAAAGGCAAGCTGTGCATCTTGGATAAATTCTCCATAAACCATCACATGCAAGTGCTTATCTATTTGCTTTTTGAGTGCTGCAACAACTTTTGGGTGATTGTGCCCGATGTTATTAACGGCAACCCCAGCAATCATATCCAAAAAGGACTTTTTATGCTTATCGTAGATGTAAATACCTTCCGCTCGCTCGACCTCAATTAAATAAGGTGATGGATTGGTTTGCCCTTGATAAGATAAAAAGTCCTTTGTGTTACTCATGTTTTATTATTCTGGTCTCTCAGGACGTTCGGATCTATTAACTTTATTCAACAATTCTCTTTTGAATCGCTGCTCCAAACTTAAGATTTTTGCGGCTTTTTTGTACCCTATTACGCCAGCAATTTTTCCTGTGTACTCTTTTTTGATGCTCGCTTCCTTTGCTTCACTGTCAAAAATGAGGTCGGTTTTTGTTTTGAAATCACTGTCAGTCAAGGTTTCATGATTCTTTTTCAATTCTTTTCCCGTAGAACGTTGCAATTTTTTTTCTGTCCTAATTTTTTTGGACATTTCATTATAAATTGGCCAAAACTTCTCGGATTCTTCAGTTGTTAAATCTAATTCTTTCGTGATAAAAGAAATTTTCATTTTTTCAACCTTCTCGTGTTGTGCTTTGCGATCAGATTTTTTGTTGGGTTGCGCAGTGCTAGTTGCAGAAAGCAAAAATGTAAAAGCAAAAAAGGTTGCTGCTTTTAATAAATGGATTTTGCTCGTGTTGAGCTGTGTCGTAATGTTCATGTTGTTTAATTTAAATGTATAATTCATCTTCTAGTTCATCGATATCTAATTCTTCATATTCCAAGTAGTCTAGGATATCATCTAGTTCTACTTTCTCGAGTTCTTTTATGGTCGTTGTTTCTGTTGCTATTAATTCAACTACAACATCTATTTTTTCTTCTTTTAATTGATTGTCACTTACGTATTCAGAAAGTAAATAAGCATCAAATTCATCAATGTTATCATTGACATAAGCCAAAGCTTCGGATGAGGTGATTTGGTCAAAAGCCAATAAATCGTCATTCCCTGTTGTCAAGTTATTCGAGAGAACAAATAACAACGCGATGGATGCAGCAGTGGCAACTAACCAAAATATTGGTTTCTTATACAATGGAACAATTTTCTGTTCTTTCTGCTTAGTATTGCTTTCTTTTTGAATAACTTCTTTTGCCAAGTTTTCAAAATAGGAAGCATCAGGTGTAAAACCTTTCTTTATTTTCAGGTAATCGAATATGTTGTTTTCTTGTTCCATTTGTTAATTAGATTGGTGAGAGTGCTAATGGTTTAATTTGGTAAGAATAAAAGCTTCAATTTTTTTCTTCGCGTGGTGAAAACTTGCTTTCAAAGCACCTTCACTTGTGTTGAGCTTTTGAGAGATATCAGCATATTTTAAATCTTGAAAGTATTTCATTTCAAAAACGAGCGCTTGTTTTTCTGGAAGTGTGCTAATTGCTTCTTGGAGAATTTGCGTAACGAGTTCTGGCGTTGTTGCATCAAGAACGTGATGTCCTGCGATGATTTCTAGAATGGGAGTATCAATGTCAACCCCTGTTCTACGTTTTTCTTTCTCTAAATAGTTGAGTGACTCATTTCGAGCGATGCGATACATCCATGTGTACAAAGCAGAGTCACCTTTAAATTTGGGCAAATTCTGAAACACTTTGATGAAAACATTTTGCAGAATGTCGTTGGTCAATTCGTGATTCCGTGCCATTCCACGAATTTGATTGTAAAGAATAGGACCGTAATGAATAACAATATGCGTAAACGCATCGTTAGCAGAAGAACCTCCTTGATTGAATAATTCGATTATCGTTTTTTCATCAAGGCGTTCTGTCATAAGCTATTTTCTTTGTATTACTTTTTTTGCTGCGCTAATTACGTCAGCGGTATCAATGTTGTATTTTGTAAGCAATTCATCAGGTGTTCCACTTTCTCCAAATGTATCATTCACCGCTACAAATTCTTGCGGAGTTGGATTGTTTTGAGAAAGAACACGAGCGATTGATTCTCCCAATCCTCCATTGTACATGTGTTCTTCAGCAGTTACAACACAACCTGTTTTTGCTACTGAAGATAAGACAGCTTGTGCGTCCAAAGGTTTAATCGTGTGCATATTTATAACTTCAGCAGAAATTCCAGCTTTCTCTAATTCGATAGCCGCTTCGATGGATTTCCAAACAAGATGACCGCAAGCAATGATGGTAACGTCTGTTCCTTCTACTAAAACGTCCGCCTTACCGATTTCAAATTTTGCATCTTCTTTAATAAAAATTGGAACAGAAGGACGACCAAAACGTAAATATACAGGCCCGTCTAATTCTGCAACAGCAATAGTTGCTTGTTTTGTTTGGTTAAAATCACACGGCACAACAACTGTCATGTTTGGAAGCATTTTCATCATTCCAATATCTTCTAGTACTTGGTGTGTTGCACCATCCTCTCCCAAAGTCAAACCGGCATGTGACGCAGCAATTTTCACATTCTTTTTAGAATATGCAACAGACTGTCGAACTTGATCGTAAACGCGCGAAGTAGAGAAGTTGGCAAAGGTTCCCGTAAAAGGGATTTTTCCACCAACTGTCATTCCAGCAGCCATGCTAATCATATTTGCTTCGGCAATTCCTACTTGAAAAAAACGGTCTGAGAATTCATTTTCAAAAGCATTCATCTTCAATGAACCAGTTAAGTCTGCGCACAATGCAACAACATCTTTGTTACGTTTTCCTGCTTCTAATAAACCTTCACCAAATCCTGATCTAGTGTCTTTTTTTCCTAATACTTCGATTTCTGATGCTTTCATAATTTTAAAGATGCTGTTTTGTTTGAGTTAATTCTAAATTCTTTCTCCAATGTATAAGCTGAAGATTTTAAGTTCTTTTGACGGTAAACAATTTTATATTGACCAGGTTGTAACGACCAAGTTCCTCTGCGCGAGTTGTCTTTGAGGTTGCAAACCCACTCCCAAGTTCCGTTGCTGTTTTTTGTAAATACTTGCCCAACAATTCCTCTTCCTGCAGAATAGCTTAAAATACCCGGCGCTTTAATATCGATGTAAGAAGTGGTGCTTTGATTAACATCTAAGGTAACGTAAATTCTGGGAAGTGTCAATATTTCAACATCATAGGTTCCAACGATGTACTTGTCAGAAGCACCAACTTTTTGTGCGTTTAATGTTTTTTGTGCTCCGTTTTGGGTAACACGTAGTTCAATTTGATAAGGTTTGCTCGCATTGGTAAAGCGTGCTTTTAGATATCCTTGCGGACAGTCAATAACGATGGTGTTGTGCGTGTTCTTTATAATAGTAATATCCTTTTTTTCTACTTTCGGAGTTGTATTGACAATTAGGTCATATTTAAAGGCAGGATCGAGAATCAATGTGTCAGGATAGCCGTATTTGTTAATCGTGTGGGTGAATGTATAAGCCAATTCATTCGTTCCGGCCTTGTACAGGAACATGGTTACATCTGTTTCTGATGGATTAGCGTTGATGTCGTTTAAATTGATTTGAGTCGTTGTATTCAGCAGTGCTTTAGAAACGACATTCTGCAATACTTTAGCAAAAGCATCTTTTGTTTCTGCGTCAGAATAACTACCGATGCACTTGAATTTCTCCAAGTAAGAAAGATCCATTCCAAGTCCAATAACGAAAGGAGTAACGTTAACTCCTTTATCGTGGAGTTTCTTCGCAATAACACACGGGTCATTGTCACAAGCTTCTAAGCCATCTGTGATAAGAATGATAATATTTCTGGACTTATTATCTGGAAAATCTCCTGCTGCTGCTTCTAAAGAACGTGCAATTGGTGTTGTACCTTTTGCATAAATAGATTTTATTCTTGCTTTAACTTGGTGAAAATTGTCTTTAGCAAATGGAACTTCAAGTTTGGTATCGTTACAATCTTGAAAAGTTGCTGTAATCGGAGATTGATGTCCATATACACGCAGTCCAATTTCTAAATTAGGAACGTCGTATAAATCATCGACCGTTTTAGCTAATAATTCTTTTGCTGCTTCAATTCTTGTTTGATCTCCCCAACGAGCATTCATACTATTAGATGCGTCAAGAATAAATAATATTCGTGTTAATTCTTCTTGTCCGTAACTAAACGAAGCAAAGAATACAGCCGCTATGAGTAAGAATTTTTTCAATTAATAATCTCCCAATGTTTCTTCTAATTGTCCAAGTGCATCTTCTAATTGTTCTGCGTTGGGCGTGCTTCCATGCCATTTATGCGTCCCCATCATATAATCTACACCTTGTCCCATTTCTGTTTTCATAACGATCATGATAGGCTTTCCGTTACCAGTTAAACTTTTTGCTTTCGCAAGAGTTGCTTTGATTTCGTCTATATTATGACCGTCCATTTCAAGGACTTCCCATCCAAAAGCTTGCCACTTTTCCGTTAAGTTCCCCATTGGGAGAACATCATCTAAATCACCATCAATCTGGCGACCGTTATAGTCAATGGTCGATATTAAGTTATCTACCTTGTTTGCCGCAGCGTATAAAGCAGCTTCCCAGATTTGTCCTTCTTGTAATTCGCCATCGCCATGCAAAGTATAAACGATAGCATCATCATTGTTCAATTTCTTTGCTTGAGCAGTTCCAATTGCAACGGATAGTCCTTGCCCTAAAGAGCCAGATGCCATTCTGATTCCTGGCAAACCTTTATCGGTAGAAGGATGCCCTTGCAAGCGCGTCCCTAATTTTCTCAAAGAGCTTAATTCTGGAACAGGGAAATAACCTGCTCTTGCTAGAACACTGTACCAAACCGGAGCAATGTGTCCGTTGGAAAGGTAAAACACATCATCATTGATTCCATCCATTGTGAAATTCTTAGAATCGTGTTTCATCTGATCGAAATACAAAGTCGTTACGAAATCCGCACAACCTAAAGAACCACCAGGGTGTCCTGAGCTGCATTCACATACCATTCTTACTATATCCCTTCTTACTTGAGATGCAATTTTTTGAAGTTCCTTCGTTTCCATTCTAAACCGATTATTGATACAAATTATAGGGTGTAAAAATAAATTTAATTATTAGATTTACAGTCAGAAAAACGACTCTTTTATTCGCATCTTGCAACTATTTGTTAACAATGTGAGTCTAGATAAAACTAATTAGGCAGTACTATGAAAAAAATATTAGCGATTACAGTATCAATGTTACTTTGCGGAACATTATTCTCGCAGAAAATAGATGATAGATTGTTAAAGAGTTTTGATGAAAACACTTTAATTGATTTGAAAAAGAACGATGTTCAAAAATACAACTTGTTAATTTCCTCAATTGGTAATGCAATTGAAATTGTTAAATTGCCTTTAAAAAAAGGTAAATCTAAATTGTTAAATGAGATAATCCTACCAAAAGGAAAATTCAATTATTTGGATTTGGGTCTTGAAATAAGAGAAGAAAACCAATATTTTAAAATTACCAATACGGATAAAATGATGATTGTAAAATCATTTTACGTATTGCGTAACGATTAAAACTAGAAAATAAATAAGATGAGAAATTTAATTAATTTAATTGCAGTTGTATTCTGTGCTAGTAATTTATTTGGTCAGGTTAATATGGGGGACGCAGGTTTTCCATTAACAAATACGATCCCTTGTACAACATATAGTGATGGTTCAACTCCTAACTTTTTTGATGATGGTGCTGGAGCAAACTATTCTGCAAGTTATAATGATACGATAACATTTTGTCCAGATTTGACTCAAGGTACAAAAGTGACTTTAACATTTGCGATCAATGCTGGTTTTACATTTAATGTAGATGGTTCAGATTCAATTTATGTTTATGATGGTTCAGATGTTAGTGCTCCTCTATTAGGAACGCACAACAGTGTTACCGATCCAAATGGATTTGCTTATACTGCATCTTTGAACAATCCAACAGGTTGTATTACAATTGTATTTATTTCTGATGGCGCTACGGAAGGTACAGGTTGGGAAGCGAATATTTCTTGTGGAAACATTAATCAACCATTTACGCCTCATATTGTTGGTTATGTGAATGGTGTTGGTTCTGATGCTATTAATCCAGTAGATACAGGTTTCGTCGATATTTGTTTTGGAGATAGTATTTTGTTTATTGCACAACCGGTATTTCCAAACTCTCAAGAAAGTACTGGATTTGGATATTCTCAGAATGTTGATAATGTTTCTTATGATTGGTATATAACGGATGGGAATACATATCCTGACAATGATTCAATTTGGTTTAAACCAACAACTAGAAATGGCTTTTTGATTGATTTAAAAATAGCAGATGCATTTCCACAAATTGAGAGATTGTTATGTAAAGTTAGAGTTTCGCAACTACCAAGTTTTGCAAGTACTGGGCCATTGGAAGATTCAGTTTGTTTAGGCATCCCTACTCAGTTAATTGGTGGTGTAACTGCTGCTGACACTGTTGGTGTTGATGTTCCTCCTGGAACTTTCCAATTAGGAGGTTCTTTCGCAGGATTAACGTATTTACCAGATGGTTCAGGAGCTCAATACCAAGCGCCGATTACTATTGGTGGATTCCCTACAGGGTCTACAATTACCAATTCTCAAGACTTAAATCAAGTGTGTATTACAATGGAACACTCTTTTTTAGGTGATTTAGAAATTGCGTTAGAATGCCCAAATGGAACTCAGGTATCACTTGTTAATTCTTATACTCCAGGGTTTATTCCTGGTGGATTTGGAGGAGGAGGTACTTTTATGGGGGATGCTGACGATGCAAGTGGTAATGGAGTACCGGGTGTTGGATGGGAATATTGCTTTAGTTCAGTATTTGCGACATGGGGGGACATGCCAACAGAATTTGCTGGAGGAAACACCGTTCCAACAACAATTTCTTCAGGGAACGCGATGAATCCTAATGGAGTTTATTTACCAGAACAAGATTTCTCTGCTTTCAATGGTTGTCCTGTTAATGGTCAATGGACGATAATTGTTCAGGATAACCTCGGTATTGATGATGGGTATATTTTTGAATGGGGATTGTTTTTTGATCCTTCTTTCTTTCCTGATCTTTCGGGTTACCAGAATACAATTGTTAGTTCTCAATGGGAGCCACATCCATCAATTATTTCTGGTCAAAATGATACGGTTTTAGTTGTTCAGCCATCATCAACGGGTTGGACTAATTATACTTTCTCTGTAATCGATGATTATGGATGTCCTTATGATACTGTGGTAGGTTTATTCGTTATGCCGCAGCCAACAATTTTTCCTGATACATTAATTTGTTCTTATGAACACTTCGTAACTGGAACAACATCTTTCTCTGGTGGGGTATGGACATCTCCAAATGCAAACATTACTTTTAATGATGCAACATTAGACAACCCACATATTCTCGTTTCAGATACAACACCAGGAGTTTATACGGTGACTTTTACAGATAATGAATGTAGCTCTTCCATTACTTCGACCATTGACTTTCCTGAATACCCCGGAACTTGGTTTCAAGACACCACATTATGTGATGGAACAAGTTATCACGTAGTTGCGGCGAATAATAACATCCATTCTACATCATATACTTGGAGCAATGGTGATACAGGTGAGGATGTTACATTTACTGAAGAAGGAACATATGTTGTTACACTCGAAAATGTGTGTTATACAACTTATGACACTTTAGTGATGACTTATAAACGTTGTGATATTGAAGCTCCAAATGTTATTTCATTGGCTCAAGGTTCACAAAATCCTTTATGGTATGCTGATACAGAAGGCTTGAAAGAGTTTTCAGTTGTAATTACAAACCGTTGGGGGAATCTGATTTTTGAATGTTCTAACGAGTTAGGTAATTGCTATTGGGATGGTACTGATAGAAAAGGAAACTTTGTAGATGAAGGGACTTATTTTTACATTATCAATGCTAAAACTGAAGGAGACGAAGAAATCAATAAACACGGTTTTATTCAAGTCGTAAAATAATCTTTCTAGACATCATTTAGGGCAATCTTTTGGATTGCCCTTTTTTGTTTCTAATAAGTTTAGTATCTTTAATGTCCTGAATAAAGGAAGTTTAATTTCAATTAGTATTCTATAGAAGCGCGAAGTAAGGAAACTACTTCCCCAGATTAATTGAATGTACAAACCAGAATTTTTTAATTATGAAAATAATAGGAGTAAATGGCTTTGGCCGAATTGGGAGGTATTTTACCAGAATGACATTAGAGAATCCAAATGTAGATGTTGCAGTTGTAAATGATTTAGCAGATATTAAAACATTAGCACACTTATTTAAGTATGATAGTGTTCATAGGAAATTGAAACATAATTTTGAAATTGTAGATAATACAATCGTTTTTGAAAATGGAAAAAAGATTGTATTCATTTCAGAAAGAAACCCAGAGAATATTAGATGGTCTGACTACGGTGTTGAAGTTGTCATGGAAGCAACCGGAATTTTTAGAACAACAGAGTCTGCATCAAAACATTTAGTAGGAGGAGCAAAAAAAGTGATCATTTCTGCACCTGCAAAAGATGAAGGAACCAGAACTGTTGTTTTAGGAGTGAACGATAGTAAACTAACCTCTTCTGATGTTGTCGTTTCAAACGCGTCTTGCACTACCAATTCTGCAGCACCAGTTGTTCAGGTAATGAAAACGATTTGTGATATTGAAAGTATTTATATCAGTACGATTCATAGTTATACTTCAGATCAACGTTTGCATGACTCTCCTCACGCTGATTTAAGAAGAGCAAGAGCAGCCGCAGAATCAATTGTACCAACAACAA
>DQTF01000234.1 GCA_015662935.1 Crocinitomicaceae bacterium
AATCATTAAAGGTGCCTCTGCTGCCTCTTCGAAAACACGAACGTTTACACCAAAAAACTTTCGGTACCATTTCCAAACTTCTTGAACATCGGGAACTCCGACTCCCATTTGTTGAATTCCACAGATGATTTTACTCATGATTTTTTATTTAATTGAATGCAAAAATAATGATTTCTTAGCGAACAGCACGCTCATTGAAAATAACATATCCCAAACTAAATTGCAACGCAAGTGGTTGCGTTTGTTCCGGGAAATAATTTAATGTTAATCTGATTGGGCCGATAAAACTATTGTAAATCAATGAAGATGAGGCAATGTAAGTTCTACCTTGAAATAGTTTGGATAATTCTTGTGTTCCGTCAGGGTTCTCGTTGATTTGAACAAAAGGTTGGTAAATGTATGCATCAAATCTTAGGTCAAATTTCTTTCGGATAGTGAAAATTAAATTTAAACCTCCGCCTGCAAATTGTGGTGCACGATATTCAGGTAGAAAGTACGTTTTTGAGTCTGGAACAACTGAAAATTCATTCATTGATAATAAGGTTGCTGTATAGTTAGCAAATAAAGGATGTGTATTGTAAACAACCTGACCATGTAGTCCTAAATGAAAAAAAGGTTGGTCAATAATAAATGATTGGTAGTCCAATTTTATATTAAACCAAGAATGATATTTGTATTTTTCATCACTTAGTCCTGTTGAGCCAGGAACACTGTGTTCACGTCCATATACATAGCGTGCTTTTAATTTAACAAAGTGGCCGCTGTTTGCAAATTGTTTCCTGTTCAGTGTATTCTGAGTTAACGACCAGCTTCCTGTAAAACCGTAAAACCGAGTTAAATCTGAAGTGTCTTTATTTGTGAAATTATCTGTTTGGTAGTAATTGTCTTCAAGTTCAAACCATCTTCCATCTATTTCACTTGTGATGGTATTTCCGATTGGATTGTCAATTGATAAGCCAAGATACATTTCATTCTGTATCAAAAAGGAAGGTTTCACTTCTTCAAAGAATGTTGCAAAACTTCGGAAGTAATCCCATCTATTCATTGTGAAGTAAACACTTGTCGAGATAGGATAAACAGTTGGTAATTCTAAGGTGAATTTTCCTTTTGCAGATCCATAAAATTTCCCAAAGTAAGATTCAACCTTAGTTTTCGTAAAGACTTTTCCCGATGATTGGTATGACAGTCCTATATAACCTGTATTAACTGGTCGAGAAGAGAAATGTCCTCCAACTTCAACTTTAATTTCTTTTGCTTTTCTGATGTTAAGATTCAAATTATAACTACTGTCCTGTTTGAGTTGAAGTGTAGGGAAGATAAAATCAATTTGAGAACTTGAATTTAATCGGAAATATCTTTTTGCTAGTTTTTTTTCATCTAGAACTTCTGGTTTTCTTCTCTTTAAAATGGAATAAGTTGCAGATTTCATTTTATCATTCTTAGAAGTAGAACTGACTGAAGAAACCATGATAGGAATGAATTTTTTTCTAAACCCTGTTCTTCTTTTTGTTAATTCTTCTTTACTTATTCTACCAATAACATGAAGTTTTAGAGAGTCAATTAAGAGTAAAGCAGATTGATAACCATCTTCAATTGCCTGTTTTGCATCAGAGAAGTTAAAAGTTGAAATTTCTGTTTTTGGTTCTATTAGTATTCCTTCTTCACATGGAATACTAAAATCAGAATAACTGACAAGCATGTTGGTAAGCTGACTTATGATGTCATCTTCATCTGGCGGGTCAGCATTATAGGATACATTGCTACCGATAATAAAGTCTGGATTAAAATCTGCATACATGATATCTGCAGGGAAGTTATTGTATAACCCACCGTCAAATAATAATATACTGTCAATCCTTAGAGGTTTGTAATAGAACGGATAAGTCATTGATGCACGAACCGCCTCGTTTAAATGTCCGTCTTTAAAAACCACGGTCTTTTTATTAGCAATATCAGAAGCTACGCATCTAAAAGGAACAAATAAACTATCGAAATTATTTCCAGTACTTGCAGAAACAACACCTAATTTCAGCATCATTTCATAATCCATTAGTGTAGAAGAAGTAAAATTAGTAGGAAGTGATTTTTTTAATAAATTATTCTGAGCTAATGAAAAATTTACAATTCCTGCATTCTCATCATCTTCTCTAAAGAGAAATTCCTGAGTAGGGTGAAGTTTGCCAGAAGTTGTTACTTTGAAGTCATCACTCATCACGTAAGCTTCCATTTCTTCAGGAGAATATCCTGCAGCGTACATACTACCAATGAATGCTCCAGCAGAAGTTCCAGTAATGTAGTCTATCGGGATTTCATTTTCCTCTAAGGCTTTTAAAACGCCAATATGAGCAAAACCATTTGCGCCTCCTCCACTTAGAACGAGTCCAATTTTTTGCTGTGCGTTTAGGTTTAATGAAATTAGATTAAAACTAAAAAGAAGTATATATAGCGGAAGTCCTTTCAAATTCGTTCTTTTGTACAAAAATAAAAGATATTTCTTACCAAAAACAATTATTTTGAAAGATACACCATCAGATAAAAAGTTAACCATCACGCTAAAAACTATTTTTGGACTTGAAAATGTGTTGGCAGAAGAATTGATAGAACTGGGTTATAGCAAGCCAGAAATTTTAAATAGAGCTGTTCAGATTACAGGTACATGGAAAGATGTTTATTACTTGAACCTCCATATTCGTTGTGCAATATCTGTTTTGGTTCGTGTAGAATCATTTTTCATTAAACATGAGGATGATTTGTATAAAAAATGTATGCGAATTAATTGGACAGATTATTTTGATCTGGACAAAACCTTTGCTGTAAAAGGAGCCGTCTTTTCTGACTTATTCAATCATACCCAGTATCCATTTTTTGTTGTAAAAGATGCAATTGTAGATACTTTTAGAGATAAGTTTGACGATAGACCAGATGTGAATGTCAAAACGCCACAAGTTTTGTTTGATGTTTATATCAATAAAAGAGAAGTAATTATTTCGTTGAATTCAAGTGGTGCTCCTTTGTTTCAAAGAGGATATAGAGAAAGTGTTGGAGAAGCACCTCTTAACGAGGTAATGGCCGCAGGGTTGATAAGAATGTCAGGTTGGGATAGGAAATCAACTTTTATTGATCCATTTTGTGGGTCTGGAACATTGCTTATTGAAGCGGCGTTATTAGCAACAGGTATTCCTTCATTAATAGAACGTCAACATTTTGCTTTTAAGAACTTTGTGAATTATGATGCAGAAATGTGGGAAGAGATTCAGGCAGCTGTTCCTCGAAGAGTGACAGAGCTTCCTTGTGAGATTATTGGTTCTGATATAGATGCAGAATCAGTTACTCGCACAAGGAGAAATCTTCGCGCACTGCCAATTGGTCGTTTTATTAAAACGAGTGTGGATGATTTTAAGGATGTTAAAAAGGTTGGAGATACCGGTGTGGTAATTACAAACCCTCCTTATGGTGAAAGAATGGGCGAGGAAGTTGAAGAAATGTACGAAGTGTTAGGGGATTGGATGAAAACAGAAATGAAGGGATTTGATTGTTGGGTTCTGTCTTCTAATATGGATGCATTTAAAGAGTTAGGGTTGAGGCCAGATAGAAAAATTAAAGTGTTCAATGGTGATTTAGAATGTTCATTTAGAAAATTCTCTATTTATGAAGGTTCTAAAAAAGGAAAATACATGAATAAGCCAGAGAAGGAATAGGTTAAAAATAGATTATAAAAAAACCGACATTGAATTTCAATGTCGGTTTTTTAAGTTTCAAATAATTGAAAGTTGACTATCTATTTTTGATTTCAACAAATGGTCGAGCGTTTTCTCCAGTATAAATCTGTCTTGGACGACCAATTGGTTCATTGTTTTTTCTCATTTCACTCCATTGAGCAATCCATCCTGGTAAACGACCTATAGAGAACATTACTGTAAACATTTCAGTTGGAATACCAATTGCTTTGTAGATGATTCCTGAATAGAAATCAACATTTGGGTATAAATTTCTTGCTTTAAAGTATTCATCTTCTAAAGCAACTTTTTCTAATTTCTTGGCAATATCTAAAAGTGGATCATCTATTCCCATTTGTTCAAGAACATTATCACACGCAACTTTTATAATCGTTGCACGAGGATCGAAGTTTTTATAAACCCTATGACCAAACCCCATTAATCGGAAAGAATCAGATTTGTCTTTTGCTTTCGCAACCCACTTGTCAACATCTCCACCATCGTTGTGAATTTGCTCTAACATTTCAATAACTGCCTGATTTGCTCCTCCATGTAAAGGCCCCCATAATGCAGAAATTCCAGCAGAAATAGATGCGTAAAGATTTGCATGTGAAGAACCAACTAAACGAACAGTTGAAGTTGAACAATTTTGTTCGTGATCAGCATGTAAAATCAGTAATTTATTCAATGCAGAAACAACCGTTCTATCAACTTTATATTCTGAAGTTGGCATTGCGAACATCATTGAAAGGAAATTCTCACAGTAATCTAAATTGTTTTGAGGGTAAACTACCGGGTGGCGCATGGAGTTTTTGTAAGACCATGCCGCTAATGTTGGAAGCTTTGCAATCAAACGATGAATTGTTAAATCAATTGCTTCTTCGTCTCTATCTTGATCCAATGATTCTGGGTAGAATGTAGATAACGAACATACCATAGAAGAAAGAACTCCCATTGGATGAGCTTTTGCAGGATAAGCTTCAAAGAATTGCTTCATGTCCTCATGCACCAAAGTATGATTAGTGATAGAATGAGTAAAGGCTTTGTATTCTTCATCTGTTGGTAATTCTCCATAAATTACTAAATAAGCAACCTCTAAGAAATCTGCCTTGTCAGCTAGTTCTTCAATTGAATAACCTCTATAACGAAGAATCCCCTTCTCACCATCTAAATAAGTAATTGCACTTTTAGTACTACCCGTGTTTTTAAAACCAGGATCGATTGTGATATAACCACCAGTTGAACCTCTCAGTTTACCAATGTCAATTCCTTTCTCGTTTTCTGTACCTTCAATTATCGGTAACTCGTAGGATTGACCGTCTAACTCTAATTTTGCAATTTCACTCATTTTTCTCTAATCTATTTTTAGTGTAAAAATTTTCAACGCGTAATATAATACATCATTTCTAATATTACAAGCTTTTAGAGGTGTGAATTAAAAAAATCTTACAAGTTTTCTAAAGTAAAGCTCAACATCATGTTAAAAAGGTGATTACGTGTGTTACCTCCGTAAATTCCATGATTTTTATTTGGGTAGATAAACAAATCAAATTGTTTATTCTTTTCTACTAAGGAATTGACCATTTCTAACGTGTTTTGATAATGAACGTTATCGTCTCCAGATCCGTGAATTAAAAGATACTTACCTTTTAGTTTGTCTGTAAAGTTAATTGGAGAATTTTGGTCATATCCATCAGGATTCTCTTGTGGAGTCCTCATGAATCTTTCTGTGTAGATATTATCATAGTACCTCCAGTTAGTGACAGGAGCAACAGCAATTCCCATTTTAAAATAATCAGCACCTTTGGTCATAGCGAGGGAAGTCATGAAGCCGCCATAACTCCATCCCATGATACCAATTCTACTTGCATCTACATAATCGTAGCTTTGTAATTCTTTTGCTACCGCAATAAAATCTTCTGTTTCTAACTTGCCTAATTGCAGATAGGTCATTTTTTTAAAATCAGCACCTCTATACATTGTTCCTCTTGGATCAACTGAAATGACAATGTAGCCTTTTTGAGCAAGTAGTTGATGGTACATATAATTCATTCCTCCCCATTCATCAACCACCATATTTGAACCTGGTCCTCCGTATATATTAATATAGACTGGGTACTTTTTACTCGCATCAAAATTGGCAGGTTTAATCATCCAACCGTTAAGTTCAATTTCAGCGCCTTTGAATTTAACAAATTCTTTTTTTGGTAATTGATAGTTGCTAAGTTGTCCTTTTAGTCTAGCATTATTTTCTAAAACTGATAATTCTTTCCCGTTGTTATCGCACAATGAAAAAGTAGGTGGGGTATTGGCATCTGAATGTGTTTTAATGAAGAATTTCATCCCGTTAGAAAAATCAGCGTTTGATACTCCATTGTTCTCACTGATTCGTTTTTTCTTTTTTCCAGAGATACCGATTTTATAGATTCCTTTACTCATCGGACTTTCTTCTGCAGAAGTGAAATAAACAGTTGCATTTTCTTCGTCAACTCCTAGAAATTCGATAACATCCCAATCTCCTTTTGTTATTTGAGTAGATTCTCCACCTAAACACAATTCATAAATGTGATTGTGTCCATCTAGTTCACTTGTTCTGAGTATTGTTTTTCCATCTTCTAGAATCAGTAGGTTATCATCAATTTCTACATACGTTTTAGAAATCTCTTCAAAGAAAGAAGTTGCTACAGGTAGGTTGTTTTCAATTTGAACCTTGTGGTATTTTAAATGATTTTGATGTCGATTTAATGTTTGTAGAATCAGTAAGTTATCTTTACTAGACCACTTCAATCTAGGAATGTACTCATACTCTCCCAAATCAATAGAGTTGTTCTTTCTAGTTGCTAAAGAGTAAATATGAGCCGTCACGACAGAATTGTCTTCGCCAGCCTTGGGGTATTTAAAATTATGCGGAGTAGGATAGAGTTCGTTAAAG